>JBAXXF010000211.1:0-3030 GCA_037128035.1 bacterium
CCATATATCCATAACTCCTTTAACTTCTATAAGTAATTATTTCTCACCAAAATCAATTATAAAATCAGGTATGTATCCATTTAAATCAATAGGTTCATATTACCAATTCCATTCAAATTTTTCGAAAATATAAGCCCATTTAGCTTCTAATCTACTTCTAAATTGAATACCATTAACTCCTTTTGTAGGAATAGCAGTTATAGGAATATCCGTAATTATATGAGTAAAGAAAAAAATTAATCGATTTCACATTCACATCAAATCTATTATAATTTAAATTTATGGTTATGCAATTATTTAATCGCAACATTACAAAACCTTCGTACGATACATTTCAAATATATCTTCATCGGTTACATTAATCATTTATTAGAGATAGTCGGCATTCAGCCTATTAACTGGATGACCAATTACCCTCTTGTTATGTGCATCATAACTAACGTATGGCTCGGAATACCTTTTATGGCGGTTATAATCCTTGGTGGGTTACAATCCATACCAATGAGTTATTACGATGCCGCTTCCATAGACGGTGCTTCAAGCTTGCAGAAACTTTATAGGATAACCATACCAATGCTCAGGCCAGTTCTGGCACCTGCCATTACGCTTGGAGCTCTTTGGACATTCAACAACATAAACGTTATTTACCTTATGACCGGTCAGGCCGGCGGAACAGAAAAGGCCGACATATTGGTTACGGCGCTGTATAAGGCAGCGTTCACATACAGTAGGTATTCGTTCTCTGCTGCGTTTGCAGTAATGATATTCATTGTACTTCTGTTAAGCACATATATTTGGATGAAGGTGACTAAAGGATCAGAGACAGTATATTAGGAGGCGGTGTTTGGCTTTTTATAAGTTCAAGAAAATTTTCTTCTACACATGCGTTCATTTGTTCCTAATACTTTATTGTATAATAAGCGCTTACCCTCTTTTGAGGATAGTTTCAGTTAGTCTTAGACCAGGGAATAGGCTTTTTTCCACGGACCTTAGTTTGATACCTGCTAATGCATCCCTCATTTCATACGTTAACGTGTTGACCCAAACACATTTCCTTCTCTGGGTATGGAACTCACTTGTAATAACCATAACAACATCTTTGGTCGGAGTTATAATAGCCTCAGCGGCAGGGTATGCTTTTTCGCGCTTCCACTTTCCAGGTAAAAAGGCGGGCCTTATAGCGATACTTGGCACACAGATGATACCTGCAGGAATGCTTTTACTGCCTGTGTTCATTATTTTGATAAGACTTAATTGGGTTAATTCATATATAGGTCTTGTTGTTGCTTATTCAATTTCAAGTTTACCTTTTAGTATCTGGATACTGAAAGGCTATTACGACACTATCCCAAAAAGTTTAGAAGAGGCAGCGCTTGTCGACGGCACCAGCATGCTTGGCGCTTTTTTTAGGATAATACTTCCTTTGTCAACTCCGGCACTTGCCATAGCGTTCCTCTTTAACTTTACGATGGCCTGGAACGAGTTCCTTGTCGCACGAGTCGTATTGCAAAGGTCAGAAATGTACACCTGGACACTGGGTCTATTTGAACTACAAGGCCAGTACATAACCCAATGGGGTATGTTCTGCGCAGCATCTATAATGATCACCATTCCGGTCCTTATACTATTCATGTATTCTTCTAAATGGTTGATCTCTGGTCTAACTCTTGGAGGTGTTAAAGGATAATGGCTGGCATAAAAATTAGGAATCTCTATAAATCCTTTGGAGATGTGAAAGTACTAAAGGATATCAATCTAGATATACAGGACAAAGAATTTGTCGTCCTTGTAGGCCCTAGCGGTTGTGGAAAAAGTACACTGCTAAGACTGGTTGCAGGCCTTGAAGTGATAGAGGATGGCGAAATATCGATAGGTCAAAGGGTCATCAATGAACTTTCTCCCAAGGACAGAGGTATAGCGATGGTTTTCCAGGACTATGCTCTTTATCCACATCTTAACGTTAGAGAGAACCTTTCCTTTGGACTTAAAGTAAGAAGGGTGCCTAAAAAAGATATAGAACAAAGAATAAATGAAGCAGCCAACATACTTCAGCTCTCTCACCTTATGGACAGAAAACCAAAACAGCTTTCCGGTGGACAGCGTCAAAGAGTTGCAATAGGAAGAGCTATAGTAAGACATCCTGATGCGTTCCTTTTTGATGAGCCTCTAAGTAACCTTGATGCAAAGCTAAGGGGTGAAATGAGAATAGAAATAGCAAGACTACACACAAAACTTGCTAGCACTATGTTGTATGTTACACATGATCAGATAGAGGCGATGAGCCTTGGAGATAAGATAGTTGTCATGAACAATGGTATTATCCAGCAGGTAGGCACACCGATGGATGTTTTCAGTTATCCTAACAACATCTTTGTTGCGTCGTTCATTGGAACTCCAACCATGAATTTCATCAATGGAAAAATAGATAAGGATAATTACTTCAATACAAAAGGGTTCAAGTCCTCTGTTGCTTTCTACTCCAAAAAACATGCAGGTAAGGATGTTGTTCTTGGTGTGAGACCAGATAGACTATATACGGAAGCCAAGCAGGACAGACAATTGCTTTGTAAGGCAAAGATCGATGTTGTTGAAGTACTTGGTTCAGAGACTATATTGCTTTGCGAACTTGAGAACGTTAGGTTCAAGATGTCCGTAGAGACTGAGCATAAATATCATCCTGGTGATGTTACTGACGTATACATGGGGTCCTATATACACTTATTCGATCCAGTAACTCAGAATAGGCTGAACTGATCTTATAGGTTTTTACAATTATTATTGTAATCTGATATCTTTTTGTCTAGATCGGCGGCAGCCTCGTCCGTAACTGCTACTTTCTGTGTTGCATTTGCAGCATCTTCTAGCTCGTTGGTCCTTGTAACGTTACCATCTGCGTCATACGTAAAGTTTATGTTAAAGTTTATCAGACCTGCAGAGGTGCTTAGGCCTCTGGTGATCTTCAACACTGTAGCTCCGTTCGGATTGGTGAACACTTCTATATTAGTGTAAACTGAGTTACCATCCATGAAT
>JBAXXF010000212.1:0-3025 GCA_037128035.1 bacterium
CAATACAACTAGGCGGGGTTCTCTTGCTGGACAGCTCAAAAAGGATGGCCTTGTTTCTGAGCTATGGTCCAGCTCTAACACATTCTCTTTTACGGCTTTTATATTTGTCGAACTTAAGCTTACTGATAAGGGTGCAAAGAATATAAAAAAGATAATAGAAGAATTCTTTGCCTACATGAACATGATAAAAAGAATAGGATACCCGCGTTATGTTTATGAGGAACAAAAAATAATATCAGACATAGGCTATAAGTTCAAAGAGCACAGCGAAGGACTTAATGTAGTAAAGAACCTTGCAAAGAACATGCACTATTATCCTGCGCTTGATGCAGAAAAGTGCAATGACCTTATTTTTGAATATGATCAAGCTTCCTTTAATGAGTTGTTGAGCTCAATAGATCCTGAAAAAATGAAAGTTATCTCTAAGGTCGCAAAAGGCACACTCGCAGAAAAAGATTCTTGTTATGGGATAAGCTATTCTGTTTCAAAATTCAGTAAGGCGACTATAAAAAGGTTCAAGGAAGCCAGTAATGCCTCCTTTAAATATCCAGAAAGGAATATCTTTGTTCCGCAGGATTTTAAACCTGCTATGGATGATCCAACCCCGTATCCTCACAAGATAATGGACAATGAAAAAGGCGTCATCTGGTACGTTCAAAGCAAAGATGAACTTCCTTTGTCTTATTTAAATCTTCTTATTATCACTAATGCGGTCAATTCAGATGCCAGGTCAAAGCTCCTGTCCATCATTTATACAAAGCTTGTTTTGGAAAGGCTCAGCGATGTAGCAGACATGGCAGGTGATGCTGGTCTCTCGTTTGGTATAGAAAGGGATGACAGAGGAATATCACTTTTTTTTGTAGGGTATTCCGATAAGACGATCGAACTAGCTAAATCCATTGTGAATGAACTTAAAGCTCCCTTTGATGATAAGCAGGCTTTTGACGATATAAGAGCAGGTCTTGCGGATGATTATGATGGTCTTTTGAATGGGTCTTCCTATGACATCGCTCAGTATCACAGACATAATGCAGTCCACACAAGGCATATCCACTTTTCTGAGTATGTAGGGAAGCTTAAAAATGTAACCCTTAGTGACGTAAATAATTTTATACCAAAAATTTATGAACTAATATCATTGGAAGGGTATTGCTATGGAAGTCTAAGCCCTAAAGATATCGTTGGACTATCAGAGTATACTCATTCTTTCCTGAATGCTGGGGCTATGCTTAGAACTGATATTCCCAAAGATGATATCATTGCGTGTCAGCTGGGTGAGATTCACGAATTGCATATTAGATCAAAAGCTAATGATCACTGCTGGGCCTCGTTCTTTGAATTCGGAGAAAGGTCCACAAAGCTCAGCGCTGTAATACAGTTGGGCTATGTGTTATTGGAGCCTTTCTTTTTTAATCAGATCAGGAATAAAGAGCAGATAGCCTATGTAGTAGAGACAAGGTTGGATTTTTTTGAGAAGGTCCTTGGTCTTTCTTTTACTATCCTGTCCGATAGATATAAGTCAGAAGATATAGCCGCTAAAGCGCAGCTCGTTATGGACAAGTTCTTAAAGCAACTGAATAAGATAACAGAAGAGCAATTCTCAAATAGTAAGCAGGCTTTAATAAATAAGATACGAAAGACTAATCATACTCTTGAGGAATGGATGTCAGAGATAGTCCTTACCGCTACACTAAAAGGTGATGCTCAGTATGGGGAAAAGCTAGCAGCGGAGATAAGTGTCTTAACTATTGAAGAGATCAAAACTGTGTTCAGTAAAGCCTTTAACACAAAGACGCGCATGAGTGTGAGCATTTATGTGGATCACGTATAGCTGCTGATCATTCTAATTGGTTTTCAATCCGTATTGCTTTATCAACTCATCAGCCTTCTTCGGGTTGACCTTGTTGTAGGCGCTAAGTAATGTTTTTTGTACTTCAACAGAAGTATTGGGCAGAACATCCGTTAAGAATTTTTCTGCGCTTTCATCATTTCCTGATGTTTTTAGATAGGTTTCAAAGACGATAGATGGTGTAAGTAGTACCTGAACGTTGTCCTTGCCCTTTGCATATATAGCAGAAGAGCTCAGTTCTTTTCCCAAGAAATCCAACTTGTCCTCTTTAGGTACATCCAGTGTGTTAGCGAACTGGATAAGGTACTGTCTTTTTGTCTCATTCTCTGGTGATAAAAGATCTGTACCCTGTTTTATTTCATTAAAGGTTTCAGTTGGCGTCTCCCTTAGTTTTTGAATGTAGTCCCATCCCTTTTTCCCCTTTTCCGACGTAGGGTTGTCCAAATATTTCATTAGCTCAAGTAATTTTACAATGCGCTGTCCAGTCTTAGAATCAGAAAAAGCCTCTTCTGGCTTCTTATTCCTTTCATCCTTTGAAGGATTTGCAGACTGGGCGTTGGCCGCTGCGCTGTTGGCTGACTGGTTTTCCTGGGATGTGCCCGTTGCATCTTGTTGCTCCATCATGCCGAAGGTCCTTGGGTTCCTGACAGGGCGCCTGCCTTGTTTAATAATAAAATAAGCAGACAAGAGAACTGCTACGATAACTAAGATCGGGATTAATTTTTTCATACTTGGCTATGATTTTACTTTATGCCGGATATGCTGGCTACTATTTTATATATATAATCCTGGGCGACCTCTTCTCCTGCTGTTTCCAGAAGATATGTAAAGGCTTCTCCGTTCTCAAAGCCTTGAGGTAGTTCTGTTACTCTTACATATTGTGCACAGCCCGTAGCATTGGTGACAACACAGAATGGCTGGTTAAGCTTAACGTGCTTCATCTCGTACCACTTTATGCCGTATATTGGGCAATGGAATTTATAAAGTACGTCAGTGCTCATTGTATTGTAACCGTTCATGATTATGAAATGCCCATTTTCAGAAGGTTTGAATTTTATGTCAGTTAGAGGAACACCAGAGAATGTTGAAGTAGCCGCTATGGTCTGCTCGTAGGTCAAATATAGTAGGATATTATTCCATGGTTGGCCGTTCTTTATAGCGTGATCGCCAGTCATA
>JBAXXF010000213.1:0-3020 GCA_037128035.1 bacterium
AACATAAATAATTCTTTTCATGTTAGAAATTCATCCCCTTGTAAAAAATGAGAAATGCTATATAAACCGTTAGTATGATTTTAAAACACGGAGACGGAACTGTCACTTTTATATTTGATCAAAATTCAATATCACCGGTTTACCTTACTGGGGATTTCAACAATTGGAGCACACAGGTAGATCCGATGGTCTTAACCAATGAAAAATGGCAAATAACCATCAAACTTAAACCTGGCGCTTATCAGTATAAGTACTTCACGATAGATAACGAACAGATGAACTGGTACAATGACTGGCGAGCCGATGCATATGTAAAGAGCCCTTTTGGCGGCGAAAATTCTGTGGTCATAATAGACTAGATCTATTCCAATCCTATAATATTGATGACGACTTCTGGTTTATTATCATAGACCTTCCTAAATTCCCTCTTCACCATGCTTTTTATTTCCTGCACACTTTTTGCGACATGTTCTGTCTTTGGCTTCTTCTTATAGAACACAAGTATCTTATCCTCTATATTGTAAAGCAGAGTATTAACATTACTGCTCTTTGATAATCCATACGGCAAAAGCTGTGGTCTAACAGCAAGCTGACCTTTGGTATCAACCACCAAGGTCACTGTGACCAAGCCGCTTTCGGCTACTATTTCCCTTTCTTTAACCACAAGATCATCTATCAATTCACCCGTCACAGCATCTACGTAACACCTGTTAAACTTGTGGAGGGTCCTGATCTTTGCCTCTCCCCCATCATAAAGAAGTTCATCACCGTTCTTTAGTATAAAACAGTTCTTTTCTGGGACACCTTCTTCTACTGCTATACCCACGTGATATTTAAGATGGATGTGCTCTCCGTGCATTGGCACAAAGAACTTTGGCTGTACATTATGCATTAGCTCTTTAAGTTCTCGTCTATTAGCATGGCCTGAGCAGTGGACCCCGTAATCGCCGGAATAGACTATCTGAGCTCCCTTTTCCGCAAGCCTGTTTATCGCTTCCATGATTATCTTTTCATTACCCGGGATCTGACTGGACGAGAAGATAACCAGATCATCTTTGTTAACCTTTATATGATTATGTATCCCATGAGAAAGCCTTACTATAGAGGAGTTCTTTTCCGCCTGACTACCTGTACAGATCAAGACTATATCTTCTTCACTCGTTTTTGGTATCTCACTGTCTGGTCTTATGCAGCCGTTGTCTGGCTCCATGTATCCTAGTGACCTTGCTATGTTAAGGTGGTTCTTCAAGTTAGAACCACTTATGAAAAGGCTTTTACCATATTTCTTACTGAGGCTTATTATTTGGTTTATTCTAGAAATATTAGAAGAGAAAAGCGTTACTATTATTTTCTTCTTGGCTTGCTTGAAATATGAATCAAGGTGCGTAAGAACGTCCTGCTCCGAGACGGACTCGCCTGTTTCATGAGCGTTAGTGCTATCGCTTAAAAGAATATCTATTTTGTATTTTTCTTTTATTTCCCTTATCTTATTCAAGAAGCTGTTCTTGTTCTTACCTAACAACCTAAAGTCAGCGACATAAAGGATGTTGGTCTCTGGGGTCTTTATAAATAACGCACTGGAATCAGGGATACTATGATCGACTTCAATATATTCAACCGTGAAGTTACCTTCCCTGATCTTGTCACCAAATTTAACAACATGCATATTCAACTTAAAATCTTTACCAAGGACGTTCCTGCATCTGGATTTTATTACCTCTGATGCATATTGCGTTGCATATATCTTAGGTGTCGTGTGTTTTAATAGGTATGGTATACCACCAACATGGTCCTCGTGACCGTGTGTTATAAAAAATGCTTTTACGTTCCTGAATTTTTCACAGAATTCCTTATAATCAGGAATAACGGTATCTATCCCAAGATGCTGGAATGGTGGAAAAAGAACACCACAATCTATTACTATCGAATCCCCTCCACTGTTGAGGAGGATCATATTCATCCCTATTTCACCTATTCCACCTATTGGAATGATCTTAAACATAAATTCTCCCTAATATTTTGTGGACAACCCGACTAGAACAACGAACCTTTTATAACTGGCTGAAGGATCAGGTCCCACATAAAGACCGAAGTTATTATATGCGTCTGAATTAACCCATTCTGCAAGAGCTGTAGTAACAAAAGAGATCGTCTCGTTATTAACCTTACTAAGTGTAACAAGAGGTATCGCGAATTCCGTTATAGCTCCAAGTCTATGATCCACTCTTTTTGGATAGAACCTGTAATATCTGTATATATACTGGACCGTTAATAAGTTAGTTATGGAGTCGAACCAGATAGATTTTGATTCTACAGCTAGTTTGTTATCCACATAAAAATTCGAATAAGTAGAGTCGTAGGCCATCCTTTCATATTCAACCGCAATTGTGTGCAAGGAAGAAACAAGGTCAACAAAGCGAAGGCTCATTACAGGCTCAGTAAAATCTGTTCCATGTTGATAATCTAACCACAGGAACCCGAACTTGAATATCATCGTGATGTCAGTGCTTATCTTGCCTTCCAAACCTGTATAGAACTCATTATAGACAGAGTCGGTATTGGTATATGGAAGTGTGTTGGGTCCAGCTGTATAGGTTGAGTACCCGGACTTTGCCCCAAAGATCAACGCTGTCTCTGGAAAGAAGTAATACTTACCGCCTAAAGATATATATTTTTTCCTGTTGTTGAAATTTTGAACAGCAGCAAGGTCATAATATCTGCCTTGCGAGTCGAATGAAGCCGCAAAGCCCCACGAACTTAACGGATTACGGTAATCGACTTTTAGTTTTATAACTGGTGAGTTCCATGCATATCTAGATTCAGAATCTAGCCTTATAGGGTCGCTATTCTTTGTATAGTCAGTGTAAAAAGATATCTTTGTGGAATCATCTGGTCTTGCTTCAAGGCTCCCTGCTGTGTTCCATCCAAGGGAAGTTTGGTTCTTATCCTTAAAGTACTTGTTATAATCTGCCCAGCCTCCAAGTTTAAAGGTGATCTCTTTGCTGGAGTATATAAAGAAA
>JBAXXF010000214.1:0-2976 GCA_037128035.1 bacterium
TATCTGCCCCACTTGACTTCAGCTCCTACAATACCCATCTTCCCAT
Organism: bacterium; assembly: GCA_037128035.1. GTDB lineage: Bacteria > Bdellovibrionota > JAFGOL01 > JAFGOL01 > JAFGOL01 > JAPLFT01. The sequence goes on from JBAXXF010000214.1 coordinate 47, forward strand.
TGACAGGAAAAAGGTAAAGTTGAGAAGGGGGTGTTTTTTATGAAGTACGAGATCATGACGCCTAACAGGCGAAGGTCGCTTGTCGATACCTTCTTTGAGGGGGATTTGTTGAATGACTTTTTTGCTCCTGCAACTAGAGATCTTGGTGGGCTTACGGATTGGATCCCTGAGGTAGGCATCCTAGAGAAGGGTAACAAGTACGTTATTAAAGCGGATCTACCGGGAGTAGAGGAAAAGGACGTTAGTCTTGAGGTGAAGGACGGGATACTGACCCTAAAGGGAGAAAGAAGGAACGAGGCGGAGAAGGAAGAAGGTAATGTTTACAGTTGTGAAAGAAGTTATGGATCGTTTATGAGGTCTTTCGATCTTGGTGACGTAAAGGAAGAGGATATAAAGGCAGAGTACAAAAATGGTACTTTGACCATTGAGCTTCCTAAGACGGAGGAAAGAAAGGCGAAAAAGATAGAGATCAAGCATTGAACTGATGACCGAAAAGAGGGGGTGAATAGGAAAAAAAGGGAAGAGTTAAACCTCTTCCCTTTTTTTTATTATCGTATTACTGTTCCCCCATGGTCAGTAAGGACATGAAAATACTAGGGGTCGTTTTTGATCTCGACGGCACATTGATCGATAGCACCACCGCTATATTAGATGCTCTGTTTTCTGCAGCGGACCATTATAATATTAAGACCTCCATTACAAAGAACGAATCGTATCTTTTTATGGGGAAGAGCCTTATGGAGACACTCAAAATAATGATGCCTGATGCCGACGTGGAGATCCTTCACAAAGTAGGAAAGCGCTACGTAGAGCAATATTATGAGTTCTGTGTAAAGGATGCAAAACTATTCCCAGGCGTTGAGGGAACAATAATGGCCCTTCACAAAAAAGGGATACAACTTGCTGTCGCAACAGCCAAACACTCAGACTGTGCAGAAGCTGAGCTACAGGCTGCTGGAGTTGCTAAATATTTTAAGAGCATACGAGGCACCGATATAGGTGTTACTCCTAAACCAAACCCAGAGATGCTGCTTTCCATTTGTAAAAGCTTTGAGCTTAAGCCAGAGAACGTCATAATGGTCGGAGATACAGATAGGGACGTCCTCTTTGGTAGGAACGCAGGGTGTCACACATGCGTTGTTAGCCACGGCAATTGGCCTAAAGAGAGATTTATAAAAGAGAATATCATTCCTGATTTTTTTCTAAATGAATTTGAGGATCTGCTTGGTCATATTTTTTGATCATTAAAGTGCGTTTAAAATATCCACAATATCCCATGGTTTGTATGCATAATGATTTGCGGGGGCCTGCTTTAGCGTCTTAACTGAATTTGCTCCCCATGTGACTGCAATTATGCTTACGCCAGCTTTTCTACAGGAGTCTATATCCCTTATCTCGTCGCCTACGTATATTATATCTTCCCTTTTCAGTTTTTCAGTTTTTATAAGCTTTCTTAAATGCCTGTATTTGCCGAACGCTGAACAATTGGTGTACATGAAACTGAAGAGGTCTCCTACGTCGTTACCTTCCAGTATCTTTAATGTATTCTGAGTTGAATTGGATGTAAGGATACCTACTTTGTATTCCTTGTTCAGTTCTTTTAACATTTCTCTTATTCCAGGGAATATCTTTACGTCATCATATCTCTGGCTGATCAGTCTTCTTATCTCCCTGGCCCACAGGATAAGTCGTATCTTTCCAAGTTTCAGGTGAGAACTAAGGAACTCTTTGAAGGACATATCTCTTATAACAGGGGAATCTTGAATAGGCTGGTACTTGTATTTTCCTGCAAGGGCATTTGCCGCTTGTATGCCTATGTGGAACGTATCCGCGATTGTTCCATCAAGGTCAAAAACTATGGCTTTTATCTTTTTTTGTGTCATAATTTCTTGTGTATAATATATAGAAAAGTTTTGATTGTAAACCTTTGCTTCGGGGGACTTAATGCACAACGCCAAATGGAGAGACTTCTCCTTCTCTGGTAACTATATAAATGGACGTTTTGTTATCCCGGAACATCCCAGCATGTCTTTTGAGAAGGTAAACCCTAGTAATCTTAAGGAACACATCGTTACCATCCCTGTTTATTACCCTCATGGCGATGAAGCAGTTGATAGGGCAAAAGAAGCTTTTGAGGGCTGGTCCAACCTTAATAGTTCAAAAAGGCTGGAAATACTAAAACGTTTCAAACATTCCTTAGAAATGATGTCTCCATGGTTCGTTGAGCTCATATCAAGGGAAATTGGGCGACCTATATGGGATGCAAAACAGGAAATAGAACTTGCGATACAGGATATAAACGTACTGTTCGACGAATTTGGCTCTTTTGAATCCTTTAACGAGCAAAATATCATATCAGAGTCCGACGTAACAGAGCTCTACAAACCTAATGGAGTAGTCGCTATTATCGCTCCATTCAACCAACCAGTGCTATATCCTCTTCGTCCTATAATAAGTGCATTGCTTTTGGGCAACACGATAGTCTACAAACCCTCAGACCTTAGTCCTCTTGTTGGGCAGGTCCTTGCAGAGGCTGTGCATGATGCAGGCTTCCCTAATGGTGTTTTCAACATGGTGCAGGGTGAAAAAGAGATGGCTAGAAGGATAATAAAGAACAAGGACGTGTATACGGTCTTCTTCAATGGTACGTTCGAGACCGCCTCAAAGGTAGCTCAATATCTTGCAGATGATTATTGGAAGATCCTGATCATGGGCACCGGAGGTAAGAACGCTTCCATTGTATTACCTGATTGCGACTTAGAGACTGCGGTGTCTGAATTGGTCTTTGGTGCTTTTGTTAGTACTGGACAACGTAGCAACGGAATAAGAAGGATATTCGTCCACAGTGATATCGCAGATCAATTTATAACCATGTTCCATCAAAAATCAAAGAAGCTTAAAGTCGGACATCCGCTAGATGAGTACAAAGG
>JBAXXF010000215.1:0-2976 GCA_037128035.1 bacterium
CCTTCCTTGCTGTTATTACTATCTCTGCCTTCTCGTGAGTATGTATGGCGGCATTATCCAAAATGTTCCTTATTGCCTGTTCCATTAGGACAAAGTCCATCTGCATTGGCGGCATATTTTCTTGTATCTCAAGCTTAACGTTTTTTCCTCGTAGTTTGGGTTCCAATTCGTTCAATGCCATCGTTATGACTTCTGAAACAAGAACGGGTTCCTCATTCAACTGGATCTTGTTGGTCTCTATCCTGTTTATATCCAATAGGTTCTGAACAAGGTTCTGCATCCTTTTAGACCCACCTAATATTTCATCAACTAGCTTTGATACAGCCTCTTTATTGCTCAATATGTTCTCTTCCTTCAATGCGGTGGCAGCTCCATGGATTATTGACAATGGTGTCTTAAGTTCATGCGACACAGAATCCATTAACGTGTTATATATTTTGTTGGACTCCTCAAAAAGTTTTGCCTTATTAAGGTCGCTCCCCATCTTTTCTCTCTCTATCCCCAAAGCCAGTTGCCTAGAAAAACTATCTAAAAATAATTTTTCTTCATATGTAAAAACCTTCCTATCCTTTAGATCTATAGCCAAGACACCTGCGACCTCGGATACTGTTTTTATTGGAGTAAAATAAAAATTAGAAGCAGGAAGAGTGTCTGTGAATTTTCCAGCAGGTCTCTCGTTCTTCAATACCCATTTGGCGATGCTTAGATCTTTTTGATTCAGATACAAGGAACTGTCTTCATGCAATGCTATTTCTCCCTGATCACTAAAAGATTTCAAAAGGATCCCTGCTCTGGTCCCAAATACCGGGGTAATATGGTTCATTGCAGACCTTACAATTGAATCAAGGTCCCTAGCTACAGAAACATCCTTAGTGAAATGATAAAGTTCTGTGTTGGTTGTTTCTCTACTTTCAAGGATACTCTGTTTATTCTTTAGTTTTCTGGTCAGTCCACCTATAACTACCGCGGCTACAAGATACATCATCAGCATCATCCAATCTTCTGCGGATGCGATCGCAAATGTATATCTTGGAGGAATAAACAAATAATCCCAGATAAAGCCGGAAAGCAGAGCCATTCCTATTACTACTTCCAGGCTTAGATACACCGAGCTAAAAGTTATTGCCAACAGATAGACAAGCCCCACTGCCCTATAACCCATAAAATTGCACAGGAACAAAGCAAGAAGGGTCGTGTAACCGACCATACTTATTCCCCAATATGCTTGACCAAGACTGACTCCCCATTTTTTTGCTGGGATCTTTGCTTTTTCACCTTTTTCTTTACTGCCTGTCGCCACGACCAGGACATCTATTTCTGAGCTATATTTAAGAAGTTTATCCAACAATGTGTCTCTGAAAAAAAAGTTTTTCCATGTTCTCTTTGTTTTTCCCACGACTATCCTGGTTATTTGGTTCTGCCTAGCTACCCTCAATAGACCATTTATTACATCGCTATCTTTTGTAGTGACAACTTCTCCACCTAAAGCTGTGACCGAATTTAAATTATTTTCAAGAAGCCTTTTTTCTTCATCGGACATCGGTTGGTTAGTATCAATGTATGCTCCTACCCAGTTGGCCCCAAGAGCACCTGCGCTCCTTTTAGTAGCCCTTATCAATGTTTCAGAATACGGGCTGGCAAATACACCGACCATCAATCTGTTACCTGTTTTCCATACCTTTGGGATCTTATTCAGTACCTTATAATCCCTAAGTTCGTTCTCAACTTTTTCTGCTAGGAATCTTAGTGCTATCTCTCTTAGAGCTGCCAGGTTACCTTCTCTAAAAAAATTACCCAGAGCACTTTCAATAGCTTCCCCGGCGTATATTTTTCCCTCTTTTAATCTTTTTAGGAGAGCATCGGGTGGTAGATCTATTATGACTATCTCGTTCGCCCTTTCCAAAAAAGAATCAGGGACGGTCTCTTTGATAGAGAGGCCTGTTATTTCCTTTATAGTGTCGTTAAGGCTTTCCAAATGCTGGATGTTTAGACAGGTATGAACATCTATCCCGTTTTGCAATATTTCTAGTATATCTAAATATCTTTTAGTATGACGTGACCCTTCAACGTTAGTGTGAGCCAACTCATCTACAAGCACTACTTTAGGAGCTCTTTTCAATATTTCATCTATATCTATCTCGCTAACGGTAATACCTTTGTAATCGATCTTCTTAAGAGGTATAGATGGTAATCCATTCATTAGGTCACGCACATCAACTCTTTGGTGCGGCTCAACCAGACCAATGACTACATCTGTACCCTCTTTTTGTAGAAGATGCGCCTCCGTGAGCATCGCATACGTTTTGCCAACACCGGCGACCATGCCCAGGAATATTTTTAACTTACCCTCGGACTCCTTTTTCTCTTTTTTATTTATAAGAGTTAAAAGTTCTTTGGGATCGATAAAAGAGTCGTAGTTATTTTCCATTTAACACCTTTTCCATCGCCATATTTAGTTCCAGAACATTAACCCTGGGCTGACCTAAAAAACCAGCCTTAGCCTCTTCCGCATATCCCAGGACCATGGCAGCTATCTTGTTTTTTTGTTCATCTGATAATCTCCTAGCCTTAGCTATTCTGCTAACTTGAAACAGAGCGGCCTTGGGACTTATATGAGGGTCCAGTCCACTACCTGAAGACAAAAGAAGCTCCGCAGGAATATCTTCTACTTTGATCGCTGGATCAAACTGCACTAAGTCCTTTATCCTCTGATCTACATCTTTTTTTAGATTTTTGCTTATTGCGCCATAATTAGAAGCCCCAGAAGGAATGGTCTCAAAATTTGAAGCGGAGGGACGTCCCCAAAAGAACTTAGGATCGCTGAATCTTTGACCTATAAGTTTTGAACCTACTACTACTCCGTTGTTAGTTATTATCGAGCCTTTAACTTTGTGACTAAAGAGCACATCACCTATACCGGTAATAACCGCTGTATACACAAGTCCCAAAAACAACGTGGATATCGCCAGATATCTT
>JBAXXF010000216.1:0-2967 GCA_037128035.1 bacterium
ATAAACCGGCGACGACCACAATTAATACGTTAATTATTGATAATTGCACGTTATCGGTAAGAATTTTCCTACGAATGTAAACTAAGTAAAAGAACATTATTGAATATATATAGAGAAGACTGAAAAACACCACATCCGTCACCAGTAACCGTATCCATCGTTTTTATATTATTAGAATCCCATGTAATGCCACCATCTGTGGATTTGGCAAATTTTAAATCTGTAGGGTTGGATTGTCCACTGCAACTATTTCCACCAACTGATGTATAACTAGCATACACATTGTTGCCATCAACGATCATAGAATTTTTAGAGTCACCATTTGCAAAAACACCACTTTCTATAGCTAGGTTAGTCCATGTATCTCCGGAATTGCTAGATTTCATAAAAGTAGCATTTTCATTTAGCACATAAACAGAACTTGACGAGACCACCATTTCGCATTGGCTTCCCCAAGAGCCAACAATGTCTTTTTTCTGCCAATTTTCTCCATTATCTATTGATTTGGTAATGGTTAATCTATGATTTAAGTCGGAATAGCAGGCATATAAATTGTTGCCATCTTTAGCTACAGAAACTTTGACTCCCATGTTTATTGTTTCTCCCGACACAACCTTTCCTTGTATTACAACAGTGTTATTTTGAGTAGCCCAGGAAGCCCCAAGATCGTTCGACACCACAATGAATGGGTTGTTTGATGAGTAGGCTTGGTAAGCTACATAAACCTTATTTCCGTTCAGTGACAAGCCCGTAGTCCAACCTCTTGCATCATTAACGACTATTTGATTGGTCCAAGTTAGACCGCCGTCTGTTGACTTGGCTATTTTCAGGTTGTGGTTATTATAATCATAATAACTTATTAGTAGAGTACCGCTCGATTTTACCATCGAGTTACCTGCTGTAAAAATGTTATCTATCGATATTCCGTTAGTCCAAGTATTACCACCGTCATTAGACTTATAAAAAACATTTCCTGATGAGACATAAAGGCCGTTAGAGTCTATTACTAATTTTATGTTCTCAGCACCACTTGTAGAGTTCTGAGATATTGTCGTAGTTGTCCATGTGTTTCCGCCATCCGTAGATTTGGCTAGTTTTACTCCATTTTCGTTTTCGTAGAAGTAGGCCACGTAAATTGTTCCGTTATAATAATAGGTCGATGATTTAAAAGACCAACACCCAGAGCCAGTGTTAGCTGTTTTAACTGAATGGATGTTGCCTGGGTTCCAAGTAATACCGCTATCAGTAGACTTAGCGACTTTAAGTATTGGAGTAATGTTGGGATCCGTGCAACTTACAATTCCACCGAAATCAAGAGCGGTGTAGCTGACATAAACGTTACTGCCGTCAACTGTTACAGAATTTACTGCATCACCATTGCCAGATTTATTTTCTATAAGACCAGTTGAAAAAGTTGTTCCACCATCGGTTGACACACCAAAATATGTAGAGCTTCCTGCGATATAAGCAGCGTATATGTTGCCACCACTCACTGTAAGAGTAGATTGAGCCCCTGCATCTACGGACGATGATGTCCAAGACGAACCATCATTTATAGATTTGCCCAGTTTTAAATTTCCATCGGAATACAGGCTGTATAAATTGGTACCATCTGTAGCCACGGAAGATCTGTTGTCAGATACGACATCACTAGATATTCGTACTCCCTGGGTAATTTGTAGATTAGGAATATCTACAACCGGACTCCATTGAAAATTATTATTATTATTGTTGTTACCGCCCATGTCATTAATGTACTGTCCCGTATCAGGGAGACTAATGGGGTTTCCATATTGTCCGTAATGGTTGGCGAGATTCTGCTCAACTATCGACATATTAACGTTTTGAGCATTTGTGTTTATTTCTGTCGCTATACTGGGGTCATTTAATGTTCCGTCTCCAATATCTGTCGCTATGTTGGAAATTAAATTGCCTAGAGCTGCTGCATCGTTTCCTTGTTGTAATACTGCAGATACGGCAAGAAGTACGCCATCAGAATTACCATCCTTGCTTATATCCATGCTGGAGAATCTTGCTACTCCACTGGGGGATATATTGAACATAGAAAGAACATCTGTTTCTGCCTGAGTTCTTGCTTGAGTGTAAGAGTTCCCAGATGCTACGAGGTTAGTTATCCTCTTTTGTTCAAGTGTAGTGAGAACGTTAATGTTGGCGGTAGTGCTTTCCTGGGTATCTATTATTGCACTTAATGTAACTGAACTTGTTGATAAGGTTCCAACCACTTCGTCGTAGTACTGACCAGACGCAACTGCTTCAACATACCTGGAAGATACTCCACTAGGAATGGTGAAGTGTCCTAAGTTATCGGTTGTGGAGGCTGTATAGTTAGTGCCTGTCCTTTGGAGACTTAAATCAAGTTCATAAACTATTACGGTCGATCCAGCAACAAAAGGCCCCTTTTGTATAATGCCGCCGCTAACTCGAGGAGCAGTAGCTCCAGGAGCACCTTGAGTATCAGTAGCTTGAGTTGAAGAGCCACTTTTACCACCACATCCAGCCGATACTAGAAGTAGTAGAGAAGAAATGAGATAGATCTTTTTAAACATAATTAAATCCTCCTAAAGGCTTACGTAACTATCTACCCCGTTTACAGAATTTTATTAGAACTAACGGGCAATCACGCTACTAGATTTATACAAGTTCCAATCTTACTGCAAAACTTTCTAAAAAGTCAATCAAAATCTGCACAAAATAACCCATTATTTTCGATGGCGTCGTCCGTAATGAGCCCTTCTTGCATTATCCAGAATAACTTTAAAAATCATTCATAATTAGCTCGTGGACAGAGAAAAGGCCAAATACCTTAAAAAAACTGGGTGCACATATTGCAAGAATTATTCATAAGTCTAAAAGGGCTATAGCCAAGATAGAATCTATTTGGAAGGAGGGTTTTCTAGAGGAACTATGTCTAAATTTGAGAAGGGACTAGTGGAGCCCAAGATATAC
>JBAXXF010000217.1:0-2924 GCA_037128035.1 bacterium
CTGTGTTTCTTCTTCTTTCTTTTTTACATTTACCCTGCTGGCTTTATCGATTATTTCGTCCAATACTATCTTGCCGTCGGATATCTTTATTAGGCGATTAGCCTGCCTACCTATGCTTTCTTCATGAGTTACCAAGATAACAGTTATACCCTGTTTGTTGAGGTCCTTCAGGATAGCCATGATCTCTTTACCACTTGCTGAATCAAGGTTCCCGGTTGGTTCATCAGCCAGAATAACTTTGGATTATTTATCAATGCTCTAGCTATTGCGACCCTCTGCTGTTGACCACCAGAAAGTTCCGTAGGCCTATGCGACATCCTGTGTCCTATCCCTAGTTTTTCTAGAAGTTTCTCAGACTCGTTAGTCTCCATGGTCCTTTTTGAATAAAGAAGTGGCAGTGTAGCATTTTCTAACGCTGTCATTCTGTTCAATAAGTTAAATTGCTGGAACACGAAACCAAATGCTTTGCGCCTGTATAAGGCCAGTTCGTCATCACTTAATTTGCTTACATCCTTCCCATATAAAAGATACTGACCTGAAGACGGATTGTCCAAAAGGCCCAAGATGTTCATCAGCGTAGATTTACCCGAACCAGATTGACCCATGATAGAGACAAATTCTCCTTCTGCGATCTTTAGGGAAACATCCCTTAAGACCGTTAGGCCTTCTCCCTCCATCTGATACGTCTTGAAAATATCCTTAAGCTCTATCATTAACTCTTTTTCCTAAGCGGCGAGAATGGATTTGTCTTTTTGTTACCAGCCTGCAATTTAGGTATAAGGACCACATCCCCTTTTGATATCCCAGAAAGGACTTCAACATTCTTGCCGTCCGATATGCCAACTTCTATGGTCTTCTCGATGGTGTTTGATGAAGAAGAAGGGTCTTCCATTATTACATAGAAATAGCCATCCTTATTCTTAACAGCCTCTGCAGGTACTAAAAGTACTCCCTCTTTATCCTTTATGAAGAAAGTTACATTGGCGGTCATACCACTCAACATGTACTTAGGTGTAACATTTGGTATAACATCGACGATGTAGGTGGTAACACTATTTATGGTCTTTGCATCAGGTGTTATATGATCAACGTGCGCAGGGGTTTTTGTATCTGGATAAGCATCAAGTACTATATCCGCTTTCTGTCTAAGTTTTATCTGGGATATATCGGTCTCATCGACTTGAGCTTTGACGCTCAGCCTATCAGACATAACAAGAAGGGAATCTGAGGTCGTAAATGTTTGCCCAGGTTCAAAATTCCTCAATATGACCGTGCCGTCTATAGGAGCGAACACTGGAACAGGTTTATAGTAATCCTGCCATTTCTTTAATTCAGCTTCACCACCAACTCTTGCACCATCCAATAATGCGGCTCTTTCCGTAGAGCTTATTATAACAAGGTTCTGACCTTTTTTTACTCTTTGACCTTCTACTACCAAGACCTGCTCTATCCTGCCAGAAACAGGAGCCTTGATCTCCAAGCGGTTCTCCGGTTGAACAAATCCTGTGCTTAGGACAGTTACCTGGATGCTTCCAGTCGTAACAGAGACCTTACGATATTTGTCATCCCCTACATGTCTTTTACGTAGGACAGAGACACTTACTGCTATGGCGACCAAAATCAAGCAGGCTATAAGGACTATCTTCCTTTTGTTCTTTAACATTTGTATTACCTTTTTCATTTTATAACTCCTTTTCCCTGAGCCTGAAGCCATGCCGCCTCTGCTATTATCCTGTCCCTTAGGTTCTGAAGTGCTGTTTTTTGTCTGTTGATAAGATCATTCTCTATAATATCCCACTCTTCGAAAAGCAAAATGCCGTTATTATATTTGGCCCTACCGATCTCTGAGCGTACCGTTGCTGCTGCTACGAACGAATTGCTCACCTTTACCTGCTCTACTGCGTTCAAAAAACTGGTATAGGCTTGTTTTATGTTGAACAGTGCCTGAACATCCGTGTCTTGTTGACTGTAGATCGTTGACGACAAAGCAGATGCAGCACTAAAGGTAGAATAAAAATCGTTCCCTCCATTAAATAGAGGAATAGTAAGGCCAAGGGTCACAGACCAATTCCTGCTTTGCGGGAACCAGGAACTACCTTGCCTAGATGAAGTACCTGTAAGGTTAAGGCTGGGATAGAAATTAGAGCGCGCTATAGTAAGACCAGACTGACTGGCTTTAACCTGAGACAGCGCCTTTTGATGGCCGGGGATGCTGGTAGATATGGATTTTATATCAACGTTAGTATCCGGTTGGGTCAAAGGAACATCCCCTTTTATCTCTATATCGTCTCCAAGTTTATTCCTTCCTAACACGGAGGCCAATTGCTGTTTTGCTACCTCAAGGAACCTTAATGCCTGTATATGGTCCAGCTCTGCTCCATCAAGTGTTGCTTTAGATAATAGGAATGAACCTTTGTTCTCGTTCCCACCCTCGAACCTAAGTCTTACAAGATTAAAGTTATCTCCTCTTCTTTTAACTATGTCGTCTGTCAATTTAACATATTCTTCTGCATACATTAATTGAGCGAACGCACTGGTAAGGTTAAAGCTTATCTGTGCCTTAACGTCCGCCAGCGTCCATTCCTTAACTTCCATGTTTGCTTGAGCTTGATCAAGCTGGGCTTTATTTTGAAAACCAGCAAAAAGATTCTGGCTTGCAGTAACTGAAACAGAGTAATAACTGGTAGCTCCTGTTCCAGGCGTTACAACAGAGCCGCTCCTAATAGAACTGTTACCGTAAGAGTCGCTGAGGCCGGCGTTAACTGCTGGAAGAAAATTACTCCAGAGGGCCCTTTTCTTATATGAAAAAGAATTCACATCCTCTTTTGCCGCCTTAAGCGACAGGTTATTCGAAGAGGTTTCCCTAACACAATCATCCCACGTTAGGACTTCGTTTGCGTGACCAGACACACTTAATATTGATA
>JBAXXF010000218.1:0-2921 GCA_037128035.1 bacterium
CATCTATATCTATAGGCTGGTTCTTCAATAATTCATTAAGTTGAAGGCCTTTGCTTTCCATGTCCACATATACTTCATCTACGGCCTTTTTAGGATTGATGGGTATTCCAAGTATCTTAGCGTTGATCTCTCCCTTGAACGACTTGGAGTGGACATCTACCGCAGGCGAGAACGTTATTATGGATGTAAGCGGCATACCTATTGAAGTCTCACCAAGATCTATTTTTGTCCTGTCATCCTTGCTGCTTATCTTTGCTGAGCTAAAATCTATAGCAAGAGCAGGAAAAAAGCCCATCTTGGCATCTACTGGTATTATATTCATCCCCGTTTGATTGGACAAATTACTAAAGACTATCCTTAGTGCCTGTTCCTGAGGAAAGTACTCAACAAAAAAGAACAAGAATGCGAGCACAAAGATAACGATATAAAACTTGATCTTATATATATAGCTGAAGAAATCTTTTATCTTTTTCATTTAGCTGTCCTTGAAATGACCTCAAATTCAGCATCGATATATCTAATGTCGTCCGTTCTTCTTGTTATCTTAAGAGACACTATCTTTGCCGTACTTTCATTTGTCTCTATACCCAGTAAAAGTTCCTTAAGCTGCTTTATACTGATCTTACTGTACTTTACATTAGCTGTGTTCTCTAGGAACTTTGCTCCTTTAACTTCTTTACGTGGCTGTTCTTTTATCTCAACCCTGGATTCGGGCATGATCTTTGCGGCTATTTCCTGCCCATTCACAAGATCATATAGGGAGACGTATTTTGTTGCGGCGGTCTTTTTCTTCTTTTTAAGGATAACATCATTAGCTGTCACATAATCATTAAGCTCATCAAGTTTTTGTGCCATACCCACAGCTTCATTTATCTTACTTTCCTTCTGCGATATACCCATCATCATGGAATAGACCATGTAAAGGATCAAGAATATGGCTAGCCCTATGCTAGATACTTTAATTAGACGCTGTTCTCGCGCAGGGAGGGACTCATACTTTATCCGTAGGTTCTCAAAGAAAGAGTTCCCTATGAACGCTGTCCATTTTTCCTGTATCTTGTATTTTATATCGTCAAACATATCAATCCATCACCTTATGGGTCATGCTTATTTCAAATTCCTTACCGGCTCCATCTGGAGCTATTTTTATGGTCCCTTGTTTTACATCCTTGAAATCAGGAGATTTCTCCAACAAAGAACTTATTTGCTGAGCATTCTCAGCGTTAGGAACTATCGCTTTCACTATCTTAACACCCTTAGGGTCTATGTTAAGCTCCAAGACATCAACGACTACATCTTTGGGAATGTCATAAGAGAGGTTCATCAATATATCCAGAGCTGAGTCCTTCTTTGGCGCCTCACCCTCTATTAGAGTTCTTGTAGCTTTCATCCTGGCCTGTATCTCACTTGAAAGCTTGCTGTAATTCTCTATCAAGGTATCCCTTGCTTTTTTATCCTTGTCCGGAAAAGCTATCTTAACCTTATTTTCTAGTTCCGTATTATATTTTGCCAGTGATCTGTTTAGAACAGAGTTATACGCTATTATAAAGATAACAACAGTGATAGCTGCAACGACGATGTTCCTTAGTGTCGGTTTAAGCAGAGTACGAAGCCCTGGCGAATCAGGAGTTTCTGCTATAGACGTCTTGGGCGACTTCCTTAAGTTCAAACCTTTAAGCGACGACTTTCCTATGTACCTAAGCAGAGATCCTACAACGTTTATAAAAACAAGCTCATCGTTAGTGCCTGCAAAAGGAAATTTTATGCCAAGTGTCTTGTGATAGCGTAGAGGCTCTATGTTTAGCCTCAATTCCTGAGCCATATACTCTTTGAAGTTCCTGGTCTGCCATCCTGACCCAGCTATATAACAAGTTGTGATACTTTCTTTCTTCTCAGCCTTATAACTTGCTATCGCCTGATTTATATCCCTTATTATTACGTCGTAAGCATCTTTCAAGATGTTTGAGAAGTTGATCTGTTCCTCTGTATACTGAGCCGTATCCCCATCAAGGATTATATATCCAACCTCTATCTTAGATTTTTCAGCATCTTCATAAGAAACGCCATACTCTTCCATTATTCGCTTTGTAACATGTTCTCCGCCGTAATTAACAAGCCTGGTATATTCCGGTATCCCTCTTTTTGATATAACGACATTACTTTTTGTGTTGCCAATATCAACTATTACTACAGGGTGATACTGCATCTCTGTAGTGGTCTTTCCACCCTTCTCTACCTGTACTGATTCTTTGCCAAGCTTCAGATAATTAAGCAGGCTAAAAAGAGCATCACTGCCTGGAATAATTATATCAGGGTCGGCATCAGCCGCCCTTAGTGCATCTATGAACAAGTCTAGATCAGCCTTAATAGTGGCAGTGACCAAGACCCTGCTTCCTCTTGGAAGGTTCTCTATAGTCTCCCAGTCGTAGACAATATCTTCTATAGCGAATGGAAGTTGCTCTTCAAGTTCGAGAGGCAAGGTCATCTCTATTCGTTTTTTATCCCTGAACGGAAGTATCAAGGTCCTGCTTGTGGTCTTATCCGCCGGATAAATAACTATCGTTTGATCTGGCTTATAATTGTTAGTCTTTTTTAACAGTCTAACGGACTCTGTTATATGCTCGAGGCTACTTAACTTAGGGTCTCTGCTTATTATGGTGTGTGAAAAATGGTTAAGATTATATCCCCTGAAACCTTTTTCAAAGTACAGGGCCTTTATAGAGTAGCTACCGACGTCCAGTATCAAAACTTTCAACTACTTCATCTCCCAATATACAACATTCGGCTTAACCGACTGATTAGACTGTTGCAACCCTTGCTGCGGAGCCTGTGTAGTCTGCGTAGTTTGCGTCGCAGCAGTAGGGGCCGAACTTTTTCCCTTCGTCAACATATCGGAGTATGAAGGAGATACATAACAGGTT
>JBAXXF010000219.1:0-2905 GCA_037128035.1 bacterium
TTTAGAAAGTACAATGAAGAGAGTGAAGCTATCCATAAAATATTTAAAAGATTTACGGACAAGATAGAACCGTTGTCACTGGATGAAGCTTATCTTGATGTCAGCGACCTTAAAATTTTTAAAGGTAGTGCAACACTGATAGCTCAGGAAATAAGGCGCCTTATATTCAAAGAAAGAAAACTTACTGCTTCTGCCGGTATAGCTCCGAACAAATTCCTAGCCAAAGTGGCCAGTGATTGGAAAAAGCCGAACGGACAATTTACAGTAACTCCTAAAATGATAGACGAGTTCGTCAGAAAACTTCCTGTTGATCATATCTACGGAGTTGGCAAGGTCACTTCAGCTCGCTTGAACAAAATGGGCATAAAGACCTGTGCTGACCTCCAAAGCTACACTTTGGACGAATTGACAGACAACTTTGGGGTATGGGGCGAAGACCTTTATGGTCTATGCAGGGGGATAGATGATAGGGATATTGATACCTTTTGGGAGAGAAAGTCATTGAGCGTTGAATATACATATCCCGAGGACCTCAAGAACTCAAAAGAATGCATAGATGTCTTGGACGAGCTTTATGACGATCTTGGATCAAGGTTCGATGATGATTGCAAAGAGAAGACCGTAAAGAGCATCTTTATAAAACTTAAGTTCTGTGATTTTAAAAGGACTACAGTTGAAAGACAAACCGAGCTCAACACAGCTCCTATAGAAGATTATTATCCCTTAATTGAAGAAGGGTTTGAGAGGCACAATAAGCCCGTCAGGTTAGTCGGTTTAGGTGTTAGGTTCAAAAATGAATTGGAAGAGTTCAGGGAAGAAAAAATAAAAGAACAATTAGAGTTCTGTTTTCCGTACATCAGACGGAGTTAGAGCTAAGGCTATCCAACACTATCTCTCGATTTTTTTAACTATTTAATCTCGTAGTCTACGATCAAAGTTATTGGCTTGGTATTGCTACAAGCTGTTTTTAAGTACCCATTATAAGAGGGGTCACCGTTCATCAGGTCTCCTGCAAAATAGTCTATGACGTGCGGATAGAAAACATATGTGCCTGGACTAAAAATAAGGGTTTGATAACTTTCTGGATATTTGTATAGATCTTTTATACCTATAAAAAGAGGTGCTGACTGTTTATCAGAGGATATTGGCACTAAAATTTGGCATCTGCCCTCAGAGATGATACCAACATTATCTGTTTGGAAGTCTTCTTGTCCGTCATTACCTATTTTGCCAGGGTTGCTGTCTAAGCAGATGTATCTTTGAACTCCATGTATTACATCCTTATTTACCTGGAACTTTATAAAATCCCATTCAACAAGAGGGCATTCCTTTATTTTACCTTTTTCATTACGGGTACACACTATATTAGCATTGTATGTTTCATGGTTGCTGCACTCAGGTAGATCATTAGCCAAAATGCTAATGCTTGATATCATCGCAAAAATAAAAAACAGACATAATTTCTTCATAAAACCTCCAGTGATGCCTACGTTTATAACATATACAAATATTGTGTTGTGTGAAGATACTGTGAAATCCTTTTCCAGAATGGCTCTTGGCCGATGAATTTCACCAAAATGTAACGCTAGCTTCATATAAAAGACATCCAGGTTTGTTAAAAAGACGGCGATTATGCTAATCGGTATTTTAATAGCAACATTATTGAACCTTGCGTCCGCCGCGGATGTTGAGACTTTTACTATCATAAAAGTTAAGCCCTATGAACGCCAACAGCTGAAAACATACAACATAGAATTTAATAGCTACACGGAAAAGTGCGGTGCAGATGTGAGCCTTGCGCTACTTGATCTAAGTGGAAAAATATTATCACTAAACTGCAACTATTGTGAAAACGGTGTCTATTTGCACAGAGATGTCGATATAAATGACGGCAATGCGGATTTTTTCACTTTAATACCATCTAACGGTAAATACGGGAGCACTGTTGCAGTGCTTGCTTGTTTAGAAAAGCTTAAATTCATAAAAGACAGTGTCGATTCAGATCAATTATCTGTTGAAATAACAGTTGATAGGTCCTCACATGGGGCATGGGCCGGAAATGTTGTATCAATAGAAAAAGGGCCTAAAATAACGGAAGATATTAAATTTAATTTCTTAAAAAATAAAATATCAGAATATCAAAAAGAATATCCAAACATATATTTTAGTCCTGATTACTCAATAGTACAGCCTGCTTTAGGTGCAATAAAAACGACGCTAGATCTGCTCCAGGATTATAGGGATAATATAAAGAAGGATAGGTCCTACAGCAGTAGGATGAGATCATATCAGCAGTGGTACTTGTACAAGCATGATAACGGCAAGACAACCGCTGACTTTTTAGTCAACCTTAGCGCTTCTGTTGGAACACAAAGTCTGTCCTGTTACGATCAAGAAGTGGCTTCATATAGTGAAGCTCCTGTGTTGCCATTGCTCACAAATTACAAAGACCAAGGTACTCTAATAGAGAACAAGCCTATCCTTACAGAATATGCTGACATAGGGTCTTTAGAAAAGAGTACTCGTTTATTAACAGCCTGTGCAAAGATAATTAGTGATGGAGAACACGTAATAGACGATGTTCTTGTTAATTTAAAAAGATATATTAAAGAGGATAAACCCTCAGAAATTTACATAAGTGGGATTAATTTGTCCTTACAAGAAAAAACGAGTGACCTTACAGTAATCGATAATATGGTTAGAGACATTAGCCAGGTGCAATTAAAGAACGTGTTTTTTAGCCTACTATCTAATAGGTACAAATTCAGCATAGCAACACTTGATCCAACAAATAACACAAGTTCAGAGACCAGTGTAAAAAGCACAAATCAGGTTTTGTTAGTTACTCCTACATTACTTATTGAAATGCCGACAGCCGAGAATACCCCAACGCCCACAATAACCC
>JBAXXF010000220.1:0-2904 GCA_037128035.1 bacterium
GGCAACAGAGACTCCTGCCGATGTGGATAAGGTTGTTTATTACACCAGCAATATGGAAGCTCCTATGATCGAAAAGTTTAAACAAGCGGTACAAAAAAATGGTGGCAAGAACAATAAAACACAGATGGTCGCAAAGTTGGATGAGCTGCTAATAAAAGTTAAAGCGGAGGATCCATTTAAAAGATAATGAATATAAAAAAACTTCTATTGTTTTTCGTGGTCTTATCTTTAGGGGTCACTCTTACCTCTTGTAGTGAAAAGCCCGTTGATTATTCAAAAGCGGAACACTGGTTATCCTTACCTTCCAAGCCTGAAAAACAAGTAGATGTCTTTTATCTGTATCCAACGGTGTGGCAAAAAATTAAGGAGAGCGATCCAGTTACTTGTGAAATAAATAATCCTGAGATGTTAAAAAATGCAAAAGAAGTATTAGAGGAACAGGCAACCGCTTTTGAGACTGTAGGTAATATTTACGCTCCTTACTATAGACAGGTAGATATGAGCATTCTGTCTCTATCAAGGGACGCACAAACTAAGGTCCTAGAACGAGTGCCTGTCAAAGATGTAGTTGCAGCGTTCGATTATTATATTAAACATTACAATAATGGTCGTCCATATATTTTGGCTGGCCATTCTCAAGGAGCCGATGTCCTATTGTTTTTGTTATCCGAATATATGAAGAAAAACCCAAAAGTTTATTCCAGGATGATAGCTGCATATGTCATTGGATACTCGGTCACAAAGGACTACCTTGCTAAGAACCCTCATCTTAAATTTGCAGAAGGGCCTAATGATGTAGGCGTAATAGTTTCATACAATACTGAGTCTCCGGGCTTTAAGGGTAGTAATCCGATCTTACTGCCTGGTGCGATCGCTATCAATCCAATTACTTGGACAAGAGAAGAAAAGCAGGCAACAGCTATGGAGAGTTTGGGTTCTCGTATAGCTAACGAACAAGGTAAAAATGTAACAATTAAGCACTATGCTGATGCTCGTGTCGACAAGAGCAAAGGGCTTGTCCTTTGTAGTTCCGCGGATGTGAAGAAGCTTTCTTGTCACCACAAGATGTTGCCTGATGGCATCTTTCACTGCTATGATATTGATCTGTACTACTACGACATTAGGCAAAATGCTGAGGATAGAGCTAAACGTTTTTTGAGTAAATAGTGGGGGCATATGAATAGCGTAAAATTTGTTTTGGTTTTAGGGTCGCTCTCAATTTTTTTGTGTTTTTCTAATTGCTCGAGCCACTCTACACCGCCATCTGATACATTTAAGACCATAACAGTTACTCCAGCCAATCCATCAGTTTTAAAATTATCGACTCAACAGTTTACAGCTACAGGTACGTATTCAGATAACACCACCAAAGACATTACATCATCTGTAACTTGGAGTTCTGGAACAACGTCGATAGCAACCGTAAGCGCGGGCGGACTTGTAACAGGGGTTAGTGTTGGAGCAGCAACTATAACTGCAACATTTGGCAGAACATCTGGCGATACAACTATCACAGTGACTGCAGCCGCGAGCTTTTCTAAGTGGACAAGACTTACAGGAGCCACAGGCGTTACTATCGATAATTGGGATTACCCTGACAATACAATTTATGGCTCCGCAGTAGATAGCTCCGGCAACAGTTACGCAGTTGGTTTTACTGATGGCAGTATAGACGGACAGAGTTTAACGGGATCTACTGACGCGTTTATAATCAAATATAATTCGGACGGGGTCAAGCAGTGGACTAAACTATTGGGTGTAGGTACTGGCGGAACAGAGGGACACGGTATTGCCTTAGACTCATCTCGAAACATTTATATAACAGGAACAACAGCAGGTGACCTGGGTGGCAAGGTCTTAACCGGCTCCAATGATGTCTTTGTAGCTAAATATAATTCAAGTGGAGTAATACAGTGGGTAGAGCTTTTGGGTACTGCCGCTGAATATTCGGAAGGATTCGCTATAACGGTGGACCCATCTGGTAATAGTTACGTGACAGGGATCACTACAGCTACTGGTTTTGACTCTCAGACTGCGACAGGATCGGAGAATACATTTGTAATTAAATATGATGTTGATGGAAATAGAGAATGGACAAAACTTTATGGAGGAACTTATTCGGGTACTGGTTTTCCTGAATGGACTTTTGGGTGGGGTATTGCCGTAGATCCTTCTGGTAACAGTTATGTAACGGGCTTCACTCGAGCTGATCTAGAGGGACATTCTTTAGTCGGACAGAATGATATGTTCGTAATTAAGCATAACTCAAGCGGGACAAAACAGTGGATAGAATTTATTGAGGATGGTAGCGGTGGAACAGGTATTGGTGGTCACGTAATTAATGGATATAATGTCACCGTAGATTCGTCTGGCAACAGTTATGTATTAGGTTACACGGACGGCCTCTTGCCTCTAGGTCTATTCGGCGGTGCGCTTTTAGCAAAATATGATCCAAGTGGAACACAACAGTGGATAAAAAAATTGGGTGCTGAGGATGTTTGGGCTAACGGCTATGGCGTAGCGTTAGACCCATCCGGTAATATTTACGTGTCTGGAGGAGTGTTCCCGGACGGTAGTAGTAGCTTTGATGGCCAGACAATAATAGGTGAAGAAGATGCTTTTGTAATTGAGTGCGACCCTAGTGGAGAAAAACGTTGGACAAAACTTTTAGGCGTTGCTGGGTCATATACTGAAGCAAATAGTGTCTCTGTTGATTCGTCCGGGCATACTTATGTGGGCGGTTTAGTAGATGGCGGTCCTTTAGATGGGCAGCCTTTAAATGGTATTGTCGATCAATTTGTTACAACGCGAATGAACCCATAAAGGCCCAATATCATTGAATTCCTGTTAGATAGCTGTTTTTCATAACTAGTTTAATAAAATAAATATAATTACGTATAATAC
>JBAXXF010000221.1:0-2900 GCA_037128035.1 bacterium
GGATAGGATCTCTGGGGCTAGGGATGCCGTTATATTTGATGACATGCCTATCACAAGGGAACAGATCAAAAAGATCAAACGTATTTGTATAATAGGATGTGGTACGGCGTGGCACGCAGGTCTATTGGGGAAATATTTCATAGAAAAGTTTGCAAGGATATCTGTAGAAGTAGATGTGGCCTCCGAATTCAGATACAGGAACCCCGTAATATCAAAAGACGTGCTTACCATTTTAATATCACAATCAGGAGAGACAGCTGATACTCTTGCCGCTGGTAGAGAAGCAAAAAGGATGGGCTCTCCTGTAATAACGATATGTAATAAGCCTAATAGCACCATGCACAGGGAATTTGATTATACTATCTTCACTCAAGCAGGTCCGGAAATAGGTGTGGCTGCAACAAAGAGTTTTACATCACAGGTAAGTGTTCTTTTACTTCTTGCCCTGCATTTTGGTGATACACTTGGGACATTAAAGAAAGATCAGTTAAAATCGATATTGGATGATTTTGTAAAGATACCATTCCAGATAGAGAACGTGCTCAAGCTCTGCGACGTAGTAAGTGAAGCCGCATCAAAATATATAAAATTCAAGACCTTCCTGTTCATAGGGAGAGGTGTGCATTTTCCTATTGCTCTTGAGGGGGCACTTAAACTAAAAGAGATAACGTATTTGCACGCAGAAGGTTACGCTTCTGGCGAGTTAAAACATGGTCCTATAGCACTTGTGGATGAAAAGCTGGTACTGATAGCTATTTGCCCACAGGACGATCTATATGAAAAATCGATAAGTAACATCGAAGAAGTAAGCGCAAGGGGTGGTTCAATTATTGCAATAGGTACAGAGGGTGACAAGCGTTTGAAAAAGATATCCGATGTCTTTATCCCTCTTCCGATCGTCAATAAGGACCTTATGCCCATACTTGAAGTTGTCCCTATACAGGTTCTTGCTTTGAATGTAGCAATAAAGAAAGGCACCGATGTAGACAAACCCAGGAATCTTGCAAAAAGTGTTACAGTGGAGTAGCAGAACTTGGATAAATTATTAAATGATCTGAACGACAAACAAAGAGAAGCTGTCATTAACACCGATGGGCCCATGCTCATTGTTGCAGGTGCAGGCTCTGGTAAAACAAGGGTAATAACCTATAAAATAGCCTACATAATAGCAAAAGGCGTTGCAGACCCATGGAACATAACTGCTGTTACTTTTACCAACAAAGCGACACAAGAAATGAGGAACAGGATAGAGGACATCCTTGTTAACAAAATAAACATTGGCGATCCTATGAATCTTAGAGGACTGACCGTTTCCACTTTTCATAGCTTTTGCTCTAGGGTTTTAAGGGAACACATATATAGACTTGGTCTTTCAAATGATTTTGTCATTTATGATACAGACGACCAAAAATCGATAATTTCCCGTCTGATGGACAACAATGGTATAGACAAGAAAGACACCTCTCCAAAAGAAGTGGTCTCTTTATTTTCATCAGTAAAGAATGGTACCGCGGCCCTAAGACCTGATTCAAAACTCACAAAAGTCTATCGTGAGTATGAAGAAGAAATGAAAAAGTCAGGAGCTTTGGATTTTGGCGATCTACTTATATATACACATAAACTATTTGCAGAGCATAGTGATGTTCTGGATATATACCAAGATAGGGCAAAATTCTTGTTCGTTGACGAGTATCAGGACACCAATAGGATACAATATAAACTGATAAAACTTCTATCTTTGAAACATAGGAACATCTGTGTGGTGGGAGATGAGGACCAGTCCATATACAAATGGCGTGGAGCAGATATAAACAATATCCTGGATTTTGAAAAAGATTATAAAGATGCAAGGGTAGTAAAGCTAGAACAGAATTATAGATCAACAAGCAATATAATAGGCTCTAGTTCATCATTGATAGCCAATAATTTTCAGAGAAAACACAAAACACTTTTTACAGAACAGGCCTCTGGGGAAAAGGTAAAAGTCATATCAATGGTCAACGATATAAGGGAAACAGAATATATCGTAGGCGAGATAAGGAAACATTATAGGGCTGGGTTTAGGTATGAGGACATCGCGATCTTCTATAGGATAAACGCCCAGTCACGATTGATAGAAGAACATCTCAGGAGAGCAAAGGTCCCATATAAGATAATAGGCGGTATCAGGTTCTATGATAGGAAAGAGATAAAAGACCTCATTTCTTATCTTCGTCTGATAGTTAATCCTAATGATAGTGTCAGTCTTGAGAGGACCATTAATGTCCCAGCAAGGGGAATAGGGAAAACCACGCTGGAAAAACTAGAAAGGCTTGCTACAGAAAAAAATCTTAGCCTATATAATGTACTTTCAGAAATAGGCACCAGCACTGAGCTAAGTGCAGCTGTAAAAACTAAGCTGTCTAATTTCCTTGAATTAATAAATAGCATTAAGTTGTTGAACGAAGAAGGTTCCAGCGGTTCTATAATATTAAAGACCATAATAGATAAGACCAATTATATGGATTTCTTAAAAGATAAGACAGGGCATGAGGCGGATGAAAGGATAGACAACGTTTCCGAATTGTTAGGCGCGATGGCTGATTTTGAGGAAAGTAGCGAGGACAAGAGCCTGATAGCTTTCCTTGAAAGTGTTGCATTGATAGGAGATTCCGATGAAGAAGCAGGGGATGAAAATGGCGTGAAGTTAATGACCCTGCATAGTGCCAAGGGGCTTGAGTTCCCCGTGGTATTTATCCAAGGTGTTGAGTATGGACTGCTTCCTTATATAAGATACGGCAATGATGATGTTAACGATATAGAAGAAGAGCGACGACTTCTTTACGTTGGAATGACAAGGGCCATGAAGGTCCTCTACTTAACATGGGCAAGAAGTAGAAGGGTCTTTGGTGGTATAAAAG
>JBAXXF010000222.1:0-2899 GCA_037128035.1 bacterium
CAATAATCTTGTTCTTCCTCTAGTGCCTAAGGCTGGCAGCGGTGTTAGCTACTTAAGCCTTGAGATAGAACCACCTGTCCTTGTGTATGTAGATGGCAGGTTGGTCTCCAACTATAAATCACTTTACATGTACCAGGTAGATCCTGGTCTACATACGGTCAGGTTCGTTAATGAGAAGATGAGGATCGACCATACGATGAAGATCTCGGTCGGCAGAGGCGAGCAAGTTAAAAGGAATATAACGCTGAGGTAATGCTATGATAGACAGATACTCACATGAAGAAACGGCTAGCATATGGACGGACAAGAACCGTTTCCAAAAGTGGCTTGATATAGAAGTCGCTGTCTGCGAAGCATGGGCAGAACTTAATGAGATACCAAAGGATGCCGCAAAAAGGATAAAAGAGAGATCCAGTATCAACTTGGACAGGATAAGGGACCTTGAGAACACAACAAAACACGAAGTAGTCGCCTTTGTTAACAGCATAATAGAACAGATAGGCGAGGACGGATGCTACTTCCACATGGGCGTTACATCGTCTGACATCATGGATACATCGTTTTCCATGATGATGAGGGATTCTTTGGGTGTGGTCCTAAAGGAACTCGATAAGCTTATGGCAGAAGTAAAAGGCAAGGCAGTAACTTTTAAGGACCTTGCATGTGTAGGCAGAACACACGGCATACATGCTGAGCCTATGAGCTTTGGTTTGAAGTTCGTTCACTGGTACGATGAATTGAAAAGACATAAAGAACGTCTTACAAAAGCAAAGAACGACGTTTCAGTGTGCATGATATCAGGAGCTGTAGGTACCTATGCCGCTCTTGACCCTAAGATAGAAGAAATAGCAGCAAAAAAACTTGGACTGCGCACCATAGGCATAACGACCCAGGTCGTTCCAAGGGATATATACGCCGAGGCTTTTAATGATCTTGCTCTATGTGGAGCATGTATGGAAAGAGTCGCTCTTGAGCTAAGGCACTTACAGCGAACAGAAGTTATGGAAGTGATGGAAGAGTTCACAAAGGGACAGACAGGTTCCAGTGCTATGCCTCACAAACGTAATCCTATATCAGCAGAGAATCTTGCAGGCTGTGCAAGGATGCTAAGAGGCTATGCTGGCATCGCATTAGAGAATATCGCATTGTGGCATGAAAGGGACATAAGCCATTCTTCCGCAGAAAGGATGATAGGTCCTGACGCTACGATCCTGACCTCATACATGTTGAAAAGATTGACAGGGATACTATCCAGACTAAAGGTCCTTGAATCAAGGGTACAGAAGAATCTGGACCTTACTCATGGTCTTGTATATTCAAGCTTTGTCCTAGTAGAACTTATGCGCAAAGGCATGAAGCGCGATGATGCTTATGCTCTGGTGCAGGAAGATTCCATGAAGTTGTGGGGAATGATAGAGAGCAGTGGCACAGATAAGATGTTCCTAGATCTTCTGAAAGAAGACGCAAGGATAACAAAATTCCTTCCTGCAAAGGAACTGGAAAAGATCTTCGATAAGAAAACGATCTTTAAGAACGTTGACCTTATATACAAAAGGGTTTTATAACGACCAATTTTAAAGGGGGAAATATGGCCGGCAAACAAAAATTTAATTTCGTTAAAAGAGGAAAAGTCAGGGACATATTTGAGTCCGAGAATAAGGATCAGTTACTTATAGTAGCTACTGACCGTATATCAGCATTTGATTGTGTGCTTCCTACACCGATACCACAAAAAGGTGTAATGCTTACACAACTTTCCAATTACTGGTTCGATCACACAAAACATATAATAGACAATCACATAATCCAAAAGGATCCGACAAATATAGACGTAGATACGGAATTTTCAGATCTGCCTGGGCGTTCGGTTATAGTGCGTAAGGCGGAAGTATTGCCTATAGAAGCGATAGTTAGGGGATACATAACCGGTTCTGGGTTGATAGAATATAAGAAAACAGGCTCGGTATGTGGGATACAGCTTGAAAAAGGGCTCGTTGAATCACAAAAGCTTAAAACACCTATCTTTACACCATCAACAAAAGCACCAGTTGGACAGCACGATGAGAATATCCCTTTTGATGAAATGATCAAACTCGTAGGTCCAAAATTGGCAGAGCAGGTTCGCGATGTTGCACTTAAGCTTTATACTTTTGCGGCAAACTATGCGGCTACTGTCGGTATAATAATAGCGGATACAAAATTTGAATTTGGTATCTTGGATGGTAAATTGATAGTCGTTGACGAGCTTTTCACACCAGACTCTTCTAGGTTCTGGCCAATGGATACATACTCACCCGGTAAGTCACAGCCAAGTTATGATAAGCAGTATGTCAGAGATTACCTGTTGGGCCTGGCTTGGGACAAGAGGCCACCAGCACCTTCTCTACCTGCTGAGGTAGTTGAACGCACCAGACAAAAATATGCAGAGGCAGTTAATCGTTTATGCAAAAACCACTAATATTGCAGGGCAAGCGCGCTTATTCTGATTTTAGGATAGCCAACCTGCTGGAAAAAATAAGAAAAATAGACACCAGTGTGTCCGATATATCGGCCGACTTTATTTATGTTCTCAACACAGAGAAGACCTTGTCACAGGATCTGCTAGGCAGATCAGAAGAACTCCTCAGCAGCAACGGAGAATTCAAGAGCAAACCAGGCTTTTTTGTGACCCCAAGGAAGGGGACTATCTCCCCTTGGTCCACAAAAGCCACTGATATTTTCCATAACTCAGGGCTTACAGAGGTCAAAAGGGTAGAGAGAGGTATTCATTTTCAGCTTCTTGATAAGGATGAAAAAATAATCCCTAACAAGGTCGCTACACCAATATTCCATTTTTTTTATGACAGGATGACAGAGGGTGTCTACGAGAACATTGATGACATTTTCTACCAAGTAGAAC
>JBAXXF010000223.1:0-2890 GCA_037128035.1 bacterium
ATTGGAATGGGTTCAAAACCTTTTCTCAAATAAAAATTTAACATTTAGAACATGTTCTAAAAGTATTCACTGATTTCTTATCTGCTATTTAGTTTTCAAAGACCTTCTTTTCTCGTCTTACCTGATGGACAAACAAATCTATCAGTAAGTGCGAGGAATGGTTATATTCAAAGACCCCTACATTGGCAAGAAAAATTTTTTATTTTTTTATTTTTTTTCATTTTCCCTTCAAAAGCCCGTATTCACAGGGCTTTTTGGGTTACAAATTTGTGTCAATAAAAAATAACCCGAACCCTATTTGCATTATATAATGTTGGAATGACCCTTAGAAATAGGATTCTTATAACAATAGGTGCATTAATTACCGTAACGGCACTTACTATCATATATATAGCAAATAATGCGATGTATAACTCCAATGTATCACACGCATACAGCCTCTTAAATTTAAATAATGACACAGTAGTATCGGACATCAAGGGGAAGATCTCAAGCTTGAGGAGTTATGCCGTAAGTGTAACCTACAACAAGATAAACTATCTCAATACACCGTCGGTAAACATAAAAGAGGACGAGAAGACAGGGCTTGCTAAATTCAGGTTTGCAAAGAGCCTTGTCATAAATGATCAGGATAAAAATAACGCTGTGTTTTATTCCAGCGGGTTAAAAAGCAGCTGCCCTTCCGCAAATGTAAAGAGTCGCACCAGTAATGAAGCCAGCTTCACAAAGAGCGAACAGTCGACAAACTCAGTATGTCTATATGTACCGATCTCATTATATGGGAAAAGGTACATGGCCATATTTGAGGTTTACTTGAATTTCTTTAACAAGAGAAGTGCGTCGCTGCCAACACTAATAATTGTTCCCAATAGATTTGAACTCAATCTAGAAACTTTCACATTCCTCGATTTCAAAGACGCAAAATTTAAATCACTTGTAGATAATCCTGAGATAATTAAAGAGAAGAGCTCTTTCCTTAAGAGCAAAAACTATTTCTTTCTTGTCGACGAGGTTCCTAGCACCAACATAAAGATCCTTTCTTATAATACAATTGCCACCGCACAATCCGCATATCAGCATTTCATATATTCATCTATTGGATCGATGTTCCTTATCCTTGCACTTTCCATGATAATATTCTTCTTTGTAGTTAACTCCTTCTTAAAACCTATTAAGAACCTTTGTACAGCTTCTAAATGTTTTGCTGATGGAGTGTATGATCAAAAGATCGATCCAAGTAACTTTAAGGAAATAAACGAACTGATCATCTCTTTTAATACAATGGTAAAGAAAATACAGGAAAGAGAGTCTGAGTTACAGAGATTGAACACGAGTTTAGGGATACAGGTCGAGAAAAAGACCAGTGAGTTGTTGCATGCAGCAAAGATGGCCTCACTTGGAACACTTTCAAGTGGCATCGCCCACGAGTTCAACAATATATTAGGTGCTGTTATAGGACACGTTAGTCTTGCACTCGAGAACAAAGAGCCCCAGGAAATGAAAGAAGCTCTGGAAATAGCACTTATGGCGTCAGAAAGAGCATGTGAGATAGTTTCCAGGCTACAGGATTTTGCGAAGAAAAAAGACACAGAGCATAAACCCTTCAATATAAATGATGCCATTAATAACGTCGTAAAGCTGATGGAGAAAGACCTCCTCAACTATAAAATACGACTAAATCTAAAGCTCTCAGATATAGGGGCGATCAAGGTAGTAGGTAACCAAGCCGAAATAGAACAAGTGCTCCTTAACCTAATAATAAACTCAAAACATTCCATGCCCAATGGTGGCGAAATAACTATCAAGACACATGCAGAAGATATAAAACTGTCTATTGCATTCAGTGATACAGGGAATGGCGTGCCTGAGTCTATTCGCGACAGGATCTTTGAGCCTTTCTTCACAACAAAGGGTGTTGCAGGCATGGGCAAGAGCTTTGGGGCACAGGACAAGGAAGGCGTTGGCCTTGGCTTAAGCGTTTCTCTCGGTATTATAGAAGCCCACCAGGGGACCATAAAGCTTGTCTCCACTTCAGATAAAGGGACCTCTTTTGAGATAGTTTTACCACTCCCAGAGTAAATATTGACACCCATAACGCCTGATAATATGATTTTCAGGAATGCAATTATGTGATTTAAGGACCAAGATCCTAAATAGCTCTTCTCCGATTATAATCTCAACACATCAAAATCCTGATGGTGATGCACTAGGTAGTGAGATCGCTCTAACTTACAGCCTTAGAAAAATGGGTAAAGAAGTGATCCTTGTGAACCAGGATAGGACACCAGGTGCTTTTAAGTTCCTAGAGCAGTATGAAAAGATAAAGGCGATACCAGAGATAGTGGACCTGCCAAAGAAAGCATTGGTGATACTGGTCGACGTTCATGACCTGGACACTACAGGTCCCGAGATGAAGAAACTTATCGGTTCGATCCAGGACAAAGAGATCTTGTTCGTGAACCATCATTCTCCAAAATATTTTGAGTCTGATTGTGGCTACATACTCTTCGACTACGCATCATCTACTGGTGAGATAATATATAGGTTCATAAAGGATGAACTTAACTTTGCCCTTGATAAGGCTATTGCGGAATGCATATATACGGCCATCATAAGTGATACAAGATCGTTCAGGTATTCAAAAACAACAGCATATTCTCATCAAATAGCGTCTGAATTGCTGGAATATGGGATACAGGCTGAAAAAATACAGCTGGAAGTATTCGGGAGCAACAATCTCAACCAGATGCATGTACTTGGTATAACACTACAGAACACAAGGCTTGCTGAAAGCGGCAAGATCGCATACACATACATACCTTTTGAGGCAATGACGCAATACAGTCTCTCACCTAACGAGACAAAGGGCTTCATCAACCATCTTCTTACC
>JBAXXF010000224.1:0-2886 GCA_037128035.1 bacterium
AAATATATCTTGAACAGAAATATCTGTATCAAAAACAGAATCAGTTGCACAAACATTTGTATGAAGCAAAGCATTTACTTTAGCAAAGAATAGAAAATTACCCGTTTCTCTGATAATTAAATCAAAAAATACGTTAAATAATAAGGGGAACCCGGCAATATGATGAAGCGAAAATTGCCTTCAACGTTCTTTGCCAACTTTGATGGTTCATTCATTTTGAGTGTAAAGTATGGCACGGGCTTGGCGTCTGTTGAATCCAGGATATTCAGGTCCAACTTATAGTTACCTTTAAACCCTATCCTCATGTCTATTCTGGTATCAAAGAATTTTTTGCCATTCTTTTCAAAATAGTTAAGAGAGTTTATCTCTACAAAATATTTTCCTTTCTCTCCGTCCCTTTTTATATTTATATCCCTTAGCACCCACTCATTGTACGTTTTAAAGTCCGTCATTACTGGGAGAGCATCCTTGTATTTTAAAGGTATAACGGTCAAGGTCTCAACGTAGAATGCATGATCTTTTTTGTAGATATATGAATAAGGGCCTGTTGTGCTTTTTTGACCGCTAAGGTCGTTAAAAAGTCCAAGAGATGCAAGCTTTAGGAATATCTTTTTATCCTGCTCAGAGAGGCTATTGTAATAACTCAACTGCTCCTTGTTCAAGGACACACAGAACTTATCTTTTTTTTCCTTAAAGAACGCAGGTATCTTGAGGCTGTTATCCTCTGTTACGCTGAACTGGCGCAGGTCCATATCGCTTACGGCCGTCGTATAAAAGGGGCTGTTCTCAAAAGGAGAAGAGTACAAAGAAGCTATAAAAGCGAGCATTATCAGCATATTAAATATATATTACAATAAAATCCAAGATGCGATATAAAAGTGAGCAATGAATGGACAGGAAAGCAGAAAATCCAGAAGGCTGTTAGGTGGCATAACTCTTTTTATAGTTGTGCTTTCTATTCTTGTCATAGCGTTCGTGAACGCCCTGGCCTTCACAAAGTACCCCTTCGCTGGGTTTTTCTTTCAGCCTAACCTTTATGTGTCTTTTGCGGAAAGAGCGGATTGGGAAGGGATGAAAAATGGCATTAAACCGCTTTATAGACTAGAGAAGATAAATGATATCCAGATCACTAACGGCACCCAGGCCTTAAAGACCATCCAAAGGATGCCAGAGAACTCTAGGGTAAACTTCACTTTTGATACCAAAGAAGGGAAAAAAGAGATCCCTATCAGCCTCTCAAGATTCACTCTCAATGACTTTGCCGTTACGTTCCTGCTCCCCTTTTTGATAGGATTATTTTTCCTTATTACGGGCTTTTCTGTTTATCTTTTGAACCCATTCAAAAAAATAGCGTTCATACATTATGTGTCCTCGCTCTTTGTGGCACTTTTTTATTCAACCACGCTGGATTCAAATACGACCTACTGGTTCTATCGATTATTTGCGCTCTATCCTCTTTTTGGTGCGGCATCTGTGCACTTGATACTCAGTATAACAGCCTCTGACTTTATGAAAAAACATCCTTTTTCACAGGCCCTTCCATATTTGTTGGCGTCTGTGATCATAGGTTTTCAACAATATTATCTGTACTCGGGATACTCCGGCTCACTGATATATATGGTGTCCCCTATCTTCCTGGTTGGTTGCCTGTTGCTTAACATAATCTATCTTACTATCCATTACATAACGACTAAGGATATTGTAGCTAGAAGGAAGATAAGGTTCTACATGATAGGGCTTTTCTTTGGGACCATTATTCCCGCGGTATGCGCCATCACCTTTGCTTTTGGTAGACCGCTCTTGAGCCTTGATTGGGCCATTGCGCTGTCTATCTTTTACCCGATATTCACCGGTTATGCCATCACGCGAGAAGACCTTTTCAATATGGAGAGCCTTGTTCGTACATCCCTTGAGTACATCGTCTTTACTGGTGTTGTGTTGGCGTCTTACTTTATAGTCGTAGCCGTCACTTCCCTTGCTCTTCAAAAATATATACAGAGTACGCCATTCATACACACAATAATAACTATTTTGGTCGTTGTATTACTTTTACCTTTTAAGAACAAGATACAGACTTTTATAGATAGGACCTTCTATCCAGAGAGATTTGATACCTTGGATAGATTGAACGATCTGACCAGTTCATTGTCTTATGTAAGGGATAGAAAGACCCTAGGCGTAGTCCTGGGACGCAAGATCAGCAACGCTATTTCCCTAAGGACTGCTGGCCTTATATACCCATCAAAGGATGGAAAGACCCTGTATTACTCCTCTCCTAGAGGCACTATAAATGTAGAGATGAGCCATCATGCTTTGCAAAGGATCTTTCCAAAACCAGGAGCAGTTGAATATATAAATGACCTAGCGGAAGCCGTACCTCCAAGGGCAAAAAGGACTGAAATAGCTGACCTTAAGACCCTCTCTGGGCAATACTTTCTGCCTATAGGTAAGGACAAGGCCCGCGGTGTACTGGTCATAGGAGAAAAGCTGGAAGAAGATGCCAGGTTCATACATGACGACTTCCAATTCTTAAAATCTATATATCCTCAAATAGAGATCGCCTTGGTCAATTCAGAACTGCATGAGCAAAAAGCAGAACAGGAGAAATTCGCGGCCATCGGAGAGGTTGCAAGCGTAATAGTCCACGAGATAAAGAACCCCTTGGGCATAATCAGGTTGAGCAGTAACACACTTAAAAAACGTCTGCCGGAAGATCCAAAGGCGAGGGAAATACTTGGCTTTATAGAGGAAGAAGTGGACAGGATGAACGATACCGTCACCAGCTTCCTTGATTTTGCAAGACCAAAACATCCTATAAAAAGGATCTACAGCGTAGAAGAGTTCAAATCATATCTTTTGAATATAAAACCGCAGATAGAAAAGGAC
>JBAXXF010000225.1:0-2882 GCA_037128035.1 bacterium
GCTTCTTTGTTGTCAGCTAAAGTATTAATGTCCTTTTTCAATATATTTGGAAGTCCCACGACATCAACATTTATGGAGCCTTCCTCGCCTACACCAACCACGATAGGGCGATTGTAAGAGACTTTGCTAGAGATGATAAAGGACAGAATGATAAAAATGTGCAGAGATACAGAGAGATAGACCCAGTTCTTGTAGGTGTTGTAGTAGTTACTCATTAACTTTGTCAGGTGGGAGTGTAACAAGA
This sequence comes from bacterium, assembly GCA_037128035.1. Lineage (GTDB taxonomy): Bacteria > Bdellovibrionota > JAFGOL01 > JAFGOL01 > JAFGOL01 > JAPLFT01. The sequence goes on from JBAXXF010000225.1 coordinate 245, forward strand.
CCTATTTTTTCTGCGCCGCCTTCCTTTAATCTGCTTATTATTTTTGCAACCAATCCATACGGAAGTTTTTCGTCAGCTTTTATAAAAACATTCTTGTCGGCTCGTTTCCTGAACAAAAGGTTGATCCTGTTCTCAAGATTAGTGGATGGGATCTCTTGTGCGTTCAAATATATGGACTGATCGTTCCTAAGGGATATTACAATGGGTTCCTCGTCTTTGTTCTTCTCAAGGTCCCCACCTTTTGCAGAAGGTAGGTTTATCTTTATCCCTTGATTCAGCAAAGGAGCAGTTACCATGAATATTATAAGTAGAACGAGAACGATATCAACGAACGGGGTCATGTTGATATCATTGAACGTTTTCTTCGGCGCTCTTTTTAGGTCCATTAGCTTTTTTATCTCCCTTTGTCGCTGCTCTTTCTGGCTGCAGGAAGGTCCTATAAGTGATATTTACGAATTCAAGGATAAAGCTGCTAGATTTCTGGTCTATCTTCTCTATCTTATGGGAAATATGGTTATAAAATATAACCGCAGGGATAGCTGTCACAAGACCTATCGCTGTGGTTATTAATGCCTCTGCTATTCCAGGCGCTACGGCGCTTAAAGTATTATTCTGTTGAATTGCAAGACCTCTAAATGCGTTTATGATACCCCACACCGTTCCAAGAAGACCTATGAACGGAGAAGAAGCTCCTACCGTTGCTAGGAACGTTACTTTGGAACCAAGGTCCTTTGTTATGTCCTCTTTTTTTGCTTCCATGGCTCGGAGAACGTTTTCAAGGCTCTCTTTTTCAAGCACGTTGTTAGCAAGTTGCTGGAGTTCATCGTACCCCGCTACGTAAAGAGCTGGGATGAAACCATCCGGGTAATTTTTAGCCTCTGTGTACAGTTGATCCATGTCTTTAGACTTTGTAAATCTTTTGTAGAACTCGTCTGATTCCTTAGTAGTCTTCTTTACATAAAAGAATTTAGACAGGAAAACAGCCCAAGAAACTACAGAGAAGAAAAGTAAAAAGAGCATTACGGATTTGATCATCAGATCCGATTTTAATATTATTGTTGTTATATCCATGATGTGGCCTAGATTTTCATGTATTAAAACTGATGTCAAGAGCCCAAATCCATGCTATCTATGGGTTTATGGCGCTAAGGACCTGCATTGTAAGTTTAGAAGGAACCCTGCAAACCCTTATGTTAACTGCACTTTTTAGGTGCGTTAAAAATAAGGACAAAGAAACCCAGCTAACTCTAGTTTTGGATAAAAAAGATAAAGAAATATGTGAGCTGATAGAGAACATTGATGAGTTCCTGTTCTTTGATAGAGAGAAAGTGGTAGAAAGGCTTTCTTCTTCCACCTACACACTTGTTCAAAACCACGAATACATAGAGAAACAATTAAAGAGCGCAACAACTGAACCGATAGATACGGTCATCAATGCTGGTTGTGATAATCTGAGTGCCATCGTTACATCGATGATGGGCGCCAGGTCTGTAGAGGGCGCGACTTTTGATGAATATGGAAAGAAATGGATAGAGAACCCATGGTTCTCATACCTCAACGATACATGTGAAGATAAACAATACAATCTTTTCCACTATATAGATGTCGTGACTGGTGGTTGTGGCGTGTTTAGTCCGGAAAAGAAAAGTTTACCAGTGGAGCAGCCCTCGATCTCTAAGAGGGTCATAATAGAGTTGAGCGAGTACGAACACGGTACGGAGCTAGGACGGGACCTTGGACAAAGAATAGAAAAGAACTATCGTGGATTCAATGTTGTAATAACAGAAGGAAAACTTAAAACAACAGAGATGGCTGAGCTTATAAAGAGCTCTTCTGTCCTGGTGACCTCCAATTATATTTACTCTATGATAGCCAGTATCTTCGGTAAAAAGGTAGTTTTTGTAGCCAGCGATGATAACTATATGGTCAATGGGCCTTATGGAGAGGGGCACTGGATACTTAAGAAGAAAAAGAACGCATTGTTTATTAATGATGATCTCTTCAGCTTTTTTGGTTTCGCATTTTGCCAAGAGGACAGAACTGCTCTTCTTGCGCCCAATATGGACATAATATCCTCTGGATACGATAGAGATGGGTTCATTGAATACGTTCCATTTTTGAAAATGGGAATATCCGAAAAAGAATTCTATAACTGGATATATAAGTCAGTATGGAAATGCACGATAGGTAGAAAAGTAAGGGCGGGCGATCCACAAAGGTTTTTGGCTTTTGGTGAGAAGTATATAGATAGGGTCGTGGAAATTGATAGGGAAGTCGAGTACCTCAAGGAAAAGGTCCTTACAAAGTATGACCAAGATAACATCAAGGTAATTACGGACAAATTTAATGAAGCTCTGAATTCGGTGATAGAGTTGAAGGAAACTGCCTTTGAAGGTCAGAAAAAAGCCAGAGAGTTCCTCAACACGGTCGCTATAAGTTCAGACAACCTTGAAGAGATAAAGAAGAAGAAACAAGAGATAACGGAGATCGATACTTCGATCTCCGAGATGCTCCATAGCGACAAAATATACCTCGAGGCGATCATAAGGTCTTTTATGCGTGAGCGTGATGATTCACATGTTACTAACCTTTTTCCCTTGGCAAAAAGGATCATAAGCAATTATGAGGACCTTTTCTC
>JBAXXF010000226.1:0-2878 GCA_037128035.1 bacterium
ATATAATTCTTTTTGACTATAACTATGGCGGCCTTGATCATTCTAGTGTTTATCCTTTATGGAAGACTTAGGATTGTATCCCTTGTCACCCTTGATGAACATATACTCCTCTTCTTCACCTAGGAATATCTTTTCACCTTCTCCTGCTACCAATGCAAGCTTTAACACTTCATCAGCCTCTTTAACAGGATGTACGACAAGAGCTTTCATTATAACTTCAGGAACATCCTTAAGGTCCTTAACGTTCTCTTCAGGAATAATTACGTCGGTAACACCTGCTCTATAAGCAGCCATTATCTTTTCCTTCAGTCCACCGATAGGAAGAACGTGTCCTCTTATGGTTATTTCACCGGTCATCGCCACGTGTCTTTTTACTGGTCTCTTTGTTAGTGCAGAGACTAGTGATGTTGCAATAGTAACACCGGCACTTGGGCCATCCTTTGGTATTGCAGCCTCTGGAGTGTGAATATGGATATCTGTCTTTGAATAAAAGTCCTTGTCTAGACCCAATTGACCAGCCCTGCTCCTTACATAGCTAATAGCGGCCTTTGCACTTTCTCTCATTACGTCGCCAAGGTGTCCTGTTACTTCTACAAAACCACGACCTGGCATTACCGTAACTTCGACAACAAGCATTTCTCCGCCAACTGAAGTCCAAGCAAGACCGTTAGTAGTACCTACCTGATCCTGTCCTTCTATTACTCCGTATTTGTAGATAGGAGCTTCAAGGAATTTTTCTATCAATTTTTCTGTCAAGATTATCTGCTGCTTTTTGCCTTTTGATTCAAGGATCTCTCTGGCTGATTTTCTTATCAGTGTGCCGATCTCTCTTTCTAATGTTCTAACGCCAGCCTCTTTTGTATATCTTCTTATTACGAACAATAGAGCCTGATTAGAGAACTTGACCTGATCATCCCTGATGCCGTTAGCTGTTATCTGTTTAGGTACCAGATATCTCTTAGCGATATTCAGTTTTTCTTCTTCGGTATAAGAGTTCAGCTCTATTACTTCCATCCTGTCCAACAACGGCAGTGGTATTGTGTACATGCTGTTAGCTGTAGTGATGAACATTGTCTTAGAAAGGTTGTAATCCAATTCAAGATAATGATCATTGAATGAAAAGTTCTGTTCTGGATCCAATACTTCCAATAGTGCAGACGCTGGGTCACCCCTTTGATCACTGCTCATTTTGTCTATTTCATCTAATAGGAACACAGGATTATTAGTACCGGCCTTCCTCATTCCCTGTATTACTTTACCTGGAAGAGCGCCTACGTAGGTCCTTCTGTGTCCTCTTATCTCTGCTTCATCCCTTACTCCGCCCAGGGACATTCTTACGAACTTCTTGTTGACCGCCCTTGCTATTGAATGAGCAAGAGATGTCTTTCCAACTCCCGGAGGTCCGACAAGACAAAGAATAGGTCCTCTTAGATCACCGGCTAACGTTTTTATAGCCAGGTAATCTATTATCCTTTCCTTTACCTTGTGCAATCCATAATGGTCCTCATCAAGTATCCTCTTTGCTTCTTCTATATCGTTATTATCGGTAGATACTTCGTCCCATGGAAGGCCGATTATCCAATCTATGTAGTTCCTGACAACGGCGCTCTCTGCGCTCATTGGGGACATCATTTTGAGTTTCTTCAATTCTTTTTCTGCACGGTCCCTTGCCTCTGCAGACATTTTCTTTTCTCTTATCTTGTTGGCAAGTTCTGTTACTTCATCCTGCTCTTCTTCTGAGCCTAGTTCCTTCTGGATCGCGTTTATCTGCTCATTAAGATAATATTCTTTCTGATTCTTCTCCATCTGCTGTTTTACGCGGCTCTTGATACGCTTTTCAAGCTGAAGTATTTCCATCTCAGCCTGCATAAGAGCAAGTAGTTCCTCTAATCTCTTAGGAACTGACAACATGCCTAGAAGTTTCTGCTTATCCTCAAGTTTTAGTGTAAGGTGCGCGGATATAGTATCTGCAAGACGACCAGCATCGGTTATTCCTGATATCGTCATCAGCATTTCTGGTGGTATCTTTTTGTTCAGTCTTACATAACGCTCGAACTGTCCTTTGACAGCTCTAACCAGTGCTTCCATCTGGCTCTGGTCGGTGTCATCCACGTCTTCCATCTCTTCTGCTTCTACCAAAAAGTGGTCTTCAGAAGGAAGGAATCTATTCACCTTTACCCTTTTTATGCCTTCTATAAGGACCTTTACAGTCCCATCTGGCAACCTAAGGAGCTGAATAACGTTCCCTACCGTACCTATATCGAATATATCATTTGGTGTCGGACTGTTCACCTGAGAGTCTCTTTGAGCGACCAGAACTATGTCCAGCCTCTTGTTTATAGACTCCTCTAGTGACCTTATGGACTTGTCTCTTCCTACAAAGAGCGGAACGACCATGTAAGGGAAAACTATCATGTCCCTCAAAGGTAGTAGCGGTAGAATTCTGGTGGTAGGCATTAAATCTCCTCCTTATGCTATTTCTCTTTCGATATTATCTTTGTATATGATAACAGGTTTGCCACCCTTTTCAACTACATCAAGGGTGATGACAACTTTAGCAATATCCTTTTTTGACGGTATCTCATACATCGTTTCAAGAAGTATCTTTTCAAGTATCGCCCTTAGGCCTCTTGCTCCGTTACCTTTTTCCATAGCCAGTTTTGCGACCATCTTTAAGGCATCGTCCTCAAAGACAAGCTCAACGTTCTCATATTCGAAGATCTTCTTGAACTGCTTTGTGATGGCATTCTTAGGCTTGACAAGTATCTCTACCAGAGCCTGTTCATCCAATGGATCAACGACCGTGATAACAGGAAGTCTGCCTATGAATTCCGGTATCAAACCGAACTTCAAGAGGTCTTCTCCCTCTATGTTAGTA
>JBAXXF010000227.1:0-2866 GCA_037128035.1 bacterium
ATTTTATGCTTTATGCTGCCGAGATAGATTCAGAGAACGGCATTATGAAAAAACTTTTCATATATGATGAAAGGGACAGAGATAACCCTATAGCGGTCACAGCTAAAAAAGCAAGGATAGAGGTAGAAGACTCGACTAAAAGGACCGAACTTCTGCTTTACGAGGGATATATTACCTTCTTAAGAGATGCTGGTTATAAATATCGCAGAGCAAGTTTTAATGAATATAGGATACTCCTCTACGAAGGTAGTATTGTGGGGGATATGAAGCCAAATCCTCCCTCACTGACTTACAGCGAGCTTAGAAAACAGATAGTCAAAGCTCAAAATGAAAAAGACCTATCTTGGTACAATAAAATGACCGTAGAATTTCACAGAAGATTTGCAATACCATTTGCGTGTTTGATCTTTGGATTCTTGGGTATAACCTTTGGTAACGCTACCAACAGGAGTGTCCATTATGGAGCTGGTATGCTCAGCTTTGTTGTTATGGTCATGTATTGGGTCATATATATAACCGCTACCAGCATGGGTTCTAAGGGGCAAATACAACCAGTACTCTCGGTATGGATAGCTAATATACTTTTTATGATGTTCTCGGGATATCTATTTTTTAGAAAAGTCTGACGCAACTAGGAGAAGGATAAGATGAAAAAACCTGTGATGCTTATGATATTGGATGGATGGGGATACAACACAGATACAAAGGCCAATGCTGTTTATTCTGCTAAGACACCAAATCTTGATAAATTGATCTCCGAGTATCCAAATACATTAATAAAATGTAGTGGCCTTGATGTTGGATTACCAAAGGGTTTTATGGGTAATTCAGAGGTCGGACATTTGAACATAGGCGCAGGAAGGGTTGTTTACCAAGAACTTACTAGGGTGGATAAATCGATAGAGGATGGAGATTTTTTTGAGAACCAAGAAATATTAAAAGCTTTTAATAAAGCAAAAGAGAACAATTCAAAGGTACACATTATGGGCCTTCTATCTGACGGTGGAGTCCATTCTCATATAAACCATTTAGAGGCCTTCATAAAACTGGCCAAGAAGCTTAATTTTAAAGATCTCATTGTTCATCCATTCTTTGATGGTAGAGACACAGCTCCTAAAATAGGTCATATTTTTCTAAAGAAACTCCTTGGTTTTTTTAAGGAAAATGGTGTTGGTTCCATCGGAACTATGTCGGGAAGATATTACGCGATGGACAGGGATAAGCGATGGGATAGGGTTCAAAGGGCTTATGACGCACTAGTTCTGGGAACACCAGCCTCTGACATGGATCCGGTAGAATATATATTAGATAATCACAGCAGGGATATTGGGGATGAGTTCATAGAACCAGCCAATTTTAATAAAGACGCTGTAATATCAGATAATGATGTAGTTATCTTCTTTAATTTTAGAGCCGACAGGGCAAGAGAGATAACGATGGCACTTACTTCAAAGGACTTTGCAGGTTTCAAAAGGACCAAATTCCCAAAGCTCTCATATTACGTTTGCATGACAGAATATGACGAGAAACTAAACTTGCCGATAGCTTTCCCAAAGCAGAATTTGAGCAATCTTTTTGGAGAGATAATCTCAAACAATGGTCTTAAACAGCTCAGGATAGCTGAAACAGAAAAATATGCTCACGTTACTTTTTTCTTTAACGGTAGCAAAGAAACGCCATTTCCAGGGGAAGACAGAGTACTGATAGATTCTCCTAAGGAAGTAGCAACATATGATCTCAAGCCTCAGATGAGTGCTCTTCAAGTCACTGAAAGGCTTATTAAGGAAATAGATAGGGACTATTATGACTTCATAGTTGTCAATTATGCAAATTGCGACATGGTGGGACACACCGGCGTTTTTAGTGCTGCTGTAAAGGCAGTGGAAACTGTTGATGAATGCGTTGGGATGGTTGTCAAAAAGATCCTGGGAAAAAGTGGTGCTGTGTTCCTGACAGCCGACCACGGTAATGCTGAAAAAATGGAAGAAAGCGGTTCTCCTCATACAGCACATACTACAGGGGATGTGAGACTTATTTTGATCTCTCCGGGTGCTAATACCTCAAACATGAAGTTACGCCAAGGGCGACTTGCTGACATAATGCCAACGATATTGGATTATATGGGCTTGAAGATACCAAAAGAAGTGACAGGGACAGATATTATTGTAAGATAGTAGAAAGAGAGGCATTTTTATGGACAAAGAAATGAGGAACAAGAAGATCAAGGACACCTCCGTACTTGTTTTTCCAAATCTTTTTACGACGGGAAACTTGTTCTGTGGTTTTTATTCTATAATAAACAGTCTTAGGGGCCACTACCTAATGGCAGCCTATTTTATACTTGCTGCAACCCTTTTTGACCTTGTAGATGGAAGAGTGGCGCGTCTAATAAAAGGTGTCAGTGATTTTGGCAAAGAATATGATTCGTTATCCGATCTTGTGTCATTTGGTGTGGCACCAGCCATATTAGCTTACATGTCCTATCTGGTCGATATACCAAGGCTTGGATGGCTTGCCGCATTCCTTTATGTAGCGTGTGGAGCATTAAGACTTGCAAGATTTAACGTAGTATATATGAACAAGGACCCTCAATATTTTATGGGACTTCCTATACCTGTGGCGGCCTCTACTATTGCGGCCAGCTTCTTATTCATGAAAGAACTAGGGATAGATTATGCTGGTCATTATTGGCTTTTGGGTCTTATTTTACTAATGTCATTTTCAGATTTAAACCAACAACCACCTGTTAAATCCACCCAAGCTAAACCCCTGCTCTGATCACCGCGAATGCCATAGTATACTATTAATTTAGCAGGTTCATTAAATAGTTTTCGCCTATCCTTATTATCATACATCACTTTATGAC
>JBAXXF010000228.1:0-2864 GCA_037128035.1 bacterium
GTCTATTAGTTCAATATGATGTCTCGTGACGCTCCTAAATGGCGTGTGCTTACAAACCCTGCCTAAATCTCTTAACGTTAGGTTCTTAGGGTAAGAGTTAACTTCATACCTTGTGACAGGAAAGCTTACTTTGCCCTTAAAGGACTTATCGTAGACCGTGACTTGATACTTTGAGTTCTTGGGGTCACGTCCAGCATACATTCCTGTGAATTTTTGCTTATGGAAGTGACTACGATAGTTCCTCTTAAGGCCAAAGTCAGCTCCAGCTATTTCTTCTTCAAAGGACCTTAAGACATCTACAGAGCAGTCTAGCCTTGTCACTATAGCCCAATCGATTCCTTCTTTATTGTTAAAAACTGATCTGATGCAGGCAAGGAGGTGTTCATAATTAGGGAAGTCAGAGGGGTTAATAGAGATTATACAGGATCTATCTAAGGATTCTTTTAGTAGGACATAAGCCTCAAAAGTTACTCCTTGCCAACAGTACTTGTAGGGATACTTGTACCAATTCTTGTATAACTTAGATGCTTTTTTGATCTTTAGTGGAATAGGTAGACTCGTATGTAGACCTAGCTTGTCTAATAGTGCATAGCTTCCATACCCATTGTTGATGGTAGGGGCTGTAGCGTAATGTTTATTGTCCTTAATCCCTTTAATTATCAAAAAAGGCTCATCAATAATACATGCAGTTTGAGTATGATATTGTGCTGCATTTGCTTTTAAATAATCGTTCATTGTTCCTCCAGAACAAGGGTGTCCGTTAATAGGCTTTAACAAAGCCTATTGTTAATTTGATAGAACTGCTCCGGAATACCCAAAAGGCGCCTTTTGGAGGTTAAAACCAGAGTATTAATGTTTTGTGGGAAACAAAGAGCAAAAGATTAAAAGTAGATGGCTAAATTGCCTAAAAGTCAAAATCGGCTTGCTTAACTTATTGTTTCTCGTAGCGAAAGATCATTTTGTTAACAAAAAATCACTCCCCCTTATCCTTATTATATCGCTTTTTCCAAATAAAAGCAAGTCAAATTTGAAACAGTTTGCTAACTTACTGTCTTTGTTAGTTTTTTTATAAATAAGAAAAGCACTGTTTTGTGCAGCATTTGCCCTGGGGGGTAAGTTAGGTCGTGTTTTGTAAGTTGAAGTTAAGGATATCAGACACTTATATAGGTTGATGTATTTTGTGTACCATCAAAATACGCATAGATGGTAACAAAAACTACAGCTCTAAATGGCACAGAGGTAATAAGGAGGGCTCCAAAAATAGCTACTTTATATGGAGAGTCCTCATGCAACTTGAAGCTACTGAGGGGGGTAACATGGGGGTGTGGACAAACAAACCTCTTTTATCACATCTTATGGAAGCACACCGCTACGCTTTAGCTTTGTCTGATTACTAATTTGCCTGGGGTGACGGTAGTGTGTCTAAAGTAGAATGAACTAGTAAACGGTGACTAATATTAAATATAATACAAGAACAAACTGTAGACAAGTCGTTTATCTGAGGCAAAAGGGGCATACGATTAAAGAAATCGCTGCTATCCTAAAAATAAAACCTTCAAAAATTCACAAAGTTTTAGCCAATAGCCTTAGGGGGCAACAAACATCGTTCCTTTTGCACTAGTGCCTAATACCACACCATTAACGGAGGGTTTAATTATTAGCAAGCAGATCATTGCTATGAAAAATGACAATTTCAGAGAGTCGCTATCTGGGGGAAGAGTCGTCCTGACCCCTGGGGTTTTTACCTCCAAAAACAAGAACAAAGTTTTGGATGCAGTCAGGACGTTTAATTCCTTTACCCCAGATAATGATCCCTATGGGGAAAGGGATTTTGGCAAAGTTGTTGTAGATGGTGAAGGGTATTTCTTTAAGATTGATTATTACGATGACCAGTACCAGTATTTTGAAGAGGATGGGAATAGAGTAATGACGATAATGAGAGCAGAGGAGTATTAACTAATAACGTTCGTTTATCCTTTACACTTCTATAAAACAAAAACGCCATATTAAAGTTTATATATCTCTCCAAAATAAGCCCACTATTGATCTTTTTACTTGAGACAGGGAGGAAACATGAAAACGATAGCCTATTTAAGGGTATCTACTCAAGATCAGGATTTGGAAAAGAATAAGTCAGACCTTTTAATGTTAGCCCATAAGTATGATTTGGGTAAGGTCGAGTTTGTGGACGAAGTGGTGTCAGGGAAGGTGTCCTGGAAGAAAAGAAAAATATCGGAAGTGATAGAGACTTTAGGCAAGGGAGACAACCTTATCATTTCTGAGCTATCTAGGTTGGGTAGGAGCATGTTAGAGGTAATGGAGATACTGTCCGTATGTAATCAGAAAGGTATATGTATATACGCTGTGAAGGGTAATTGGACACTGAACAACAGTATACAGAGTAAAATAGTAGCTATGGCCTATGCTTTAGCGTCTGAAATAGAAAGGGATCTGATATCCCAAAGGACTAAAGAGGCCTTAAGGGTAAAGAAAGATAATGGAGTGAAGCTAGGTCGACCAAGAGGCAGAGGTAAGAGTAAATTAGATCATTATAAACCTGAAATAGAAGCCCTACTGGCCAATGGGACTACTAAGAGGTTCGTTGCTGGGAGATATGGAGTTTCAGAAGCGAACTTCTATTCCTGGTTAAAAAAGGTTCGATGAAATAAACCTGTTTATCGAGTGCCTTGTGTAAATGTGGGGAAGAGTAAATCCTCATAACGTTTTAAGTGAGGGAGTTTTAAATCTATAAAATTACTTTCAGCTCCATCTTTATGTTCTATTCTTTTTATAATTTTACTCGCATATCCATCAATTCCGATTTTACTTAGATTGTTCTCTACTTCCGAAATAGTGGCTATGGC
>JBAXXF010000229.1:0-2841 GCA_037128035.1 bacterium
GAAGATAAGAATCAGGCAATTCAATCACTAAAGACTAACGGATGGCTAATGGCTCCAGCTATTCCAGAACCAAAAGTTGAGGTAAATGAAATTCCAGAAACTCAACCAATAAGTACTCCAATAATAGATATAGATCCAGGGACGTTGGCAAAAGTCCCTCCAGCAGCTCCTGTAGAACAGGTCTTGAATTCTCCTCCCAAAAAGATAGCAAAGACCATAATGATACTTATTATCATTTTTATAATACTTGCTGGAATAGTTTTAGGTTTTGCATATGTTGAGAACATATGGCCATTCCAAATATCCTAATTTAAGTAAAAAAAATTGTTGCCCTGTTATAGGCAACATTTATATTATTCTCCGCGCAATTCCCTCATAAGCTCCTCTGTTGAAAGAACTCTGTTAACACGATAAGCATTCGTGCCAACAGTATAGAGAGGTGGTTCTGTCGGAGCATATCCTGCTGAAGACATGAGACCACTGCAAATGCACAAGAATTTATCATTATTCGGACGACCAGGCATTGCCTGACAGACCGAGAGTTTTCCATCATTTCCTCGTTGAAGGACATATCCCATCCTGCACTTCGGTGTACGAACAGAAGTGTACATCGGAGAACCTCTAAGGATCCTGAAAGGAAGTCCACACGGCGAAGCAGGAGGGCTTTCAGGATAATCAACAATGACAATGTCATCTACTCCTGAAGCGACTACTGCTTGTTTGTATGCTTCGGTCGCAGAACTCTCTTTGGTTGCAAGAAAGCGTGTTCCCATCTGCACACCACTTGCTCCCATTGCCAAGAATTTGACGATATCTTCATGCGTATAGATACCTCCAGCAACGATGACTGGAAAATCTCCATGTGCATGTGAGGTCTCAAGAACTGCAGGTAAAAGTTTTTCCAAAGCAAACTCTGGATCATTTACCTCAGCCATCTTAAAACCTAAATGCCCTCCGGCAAGTGGTCCTTCAAGAACAACCGCATCAGGCCGATAACTAGCCCTCTCCCACCTCTTTACAATGATCTCCAAAGCGCGAGCTGAGGAAACAATTGGAATGAGAGCAGTATGACCAGGAGGCTTGATCTTAGGAAGTCCAGTAGGAAGTCCTGCACCACTAATGATCACATCAGCCCCAGCATCAATTGATGCAATGACCGTGTCATCATAATCTCCAACTAGTGCACACATGACGTTGATCCCAACAGGGTTACCCCCACCGAGTTCTCTTGCTCTCTCGATCTCAATGCATACAGCTGTGTATGTATCGACCTCCCTCCCTTCTCTTGAAGAGACGATCGTCCGAAGCCCAGCACTAGAGATTATCCCTAGACCACCTCCTTTTGAGACAGCTCCAGCAAGAGGATGTAAAGACACTCCAACACCCATACCTCCTTGAACGATACAATTGTCCAGACGAACATTCTTAATAACCAAGTTTGGTAATTTCATATTAGATGTGTTCGTCTTTTTTAACGAACCTTTCTTAAATAAGGATATCACCAATATAAAAATATGATAATTCACACTAAAGATAGAAATAAAAACATTTCCATATAGATCAGCTGTGATAAAATTGTTCAGTAATGAAATATCTTTTACGTTCTATTCTAGAAAATATCTTAGAATGCTTTACGGATTTCAACTTTATTTGGCATATCATCGCAGCTGTAATAACGTATATTTTAGTAACAACTAACGTAGATTGGTATTATTTTATAAACACTCGATCTAATATTTTTTTGTATATTTCATTTCCTGCTGTGATACTTGGAGGAATATTACCTCTGCTTGTTCCATTGATCCTTATAGTCAAAGGACACATCTTCAAAAAAGAAAATACAAAAATACTGGGATGGCTGGTTGCAGAAGCAGTACTTATAGGCTCAATCATTTCTTCCTTTTATAAAGCCTTTACAGGAAGGATCCAGCCTGATCTTTATAATATTTCAACAAATATAAGTGGGAATTTTGAATTTGGATTTCTTAGACATGGAATTTTTTGGGGTTGGCCATCTTCTCACACAACTGTCGCTTTTGCTATGGCATTCATATTTATCGGAATGTTCCCTAAAAATAAAACCATCAAATATATCTCATTTTTTTATGCTCTGTATATTGGGATCGGTGTATCGCTTTCGATCCATTGGCTTTCAGAATGCATAGCGGGTGCAATAATTGGTTCGATCATTGGAATTACTATTATCCAGAGTTATAGAAAGAGAGACTTAGACAAAAAACTCTTCTAGATCTAGAGAAACATAATATTCTTTTTGAATTTAAGGAAAATTTGACTAATATTGCCTTTAGTTCTATTCTCAAAAAAGTTAACCTCTGTGAAATAACGAACTTTTAAGGAGAAGACATATGTTCTTGTTTTTAGCAGCTGTTCTTTTTATTTTGTGGAAAACCCTTAAACACATCCTCTGCGATGATAACTTCTGGGTGCACAATAAGACCACTTTTGTCTATATTTTCAGAAACAGATTCAAACGAACTGCATGGGAACTCGAAAGATCTCTCATGTACGGATGGTCTGCATGCCTCTGGCATAAGATCAATTTCTTTAAATATATAAAGATCTTGGAGCTCTCCGACATTTTAATACTTATGGTACTAGCCGTGCTGCTAGTAGTAAGTGTGATAATGATCGACAAGGAAAGTCTCAGGACAAAATATGGCTACTGGGATCTTTGGTGGGATATCAGATGCAACACGATGGATGTAATACTCTCATACATCCTCAATGCCGCAACAACTCTCATCATAGTGGTGACATTATTAAGTATGATCTCATTTAGCATTGTCTGGATCACTAAATAAAATCCACACCAAGCAAAAC
>JBAXXF010000230.1:0-2824 GCA_037128035.1 bacterium
TCACATGGTGACTGTCAGAGTACAGAATTTTGTGATCTTGGCTCAGACCCTAAGTTATGCTTAAATAAAAAACCTTACGACACCGTCTGTAGTGTAGCCTATTGCAGTAACTTTTGCAGATCATCCGTTACATATACGATCAATAATCAGAAAAAATGCGGTTGCACAGCTGACACCCAAACAACAGATTGCGGATCAGGGAAAAATTGTGGGACGCTCACAAACAACTTGAACAGATGCGTCGCCATAATACAATTCAATGGTTCCTGCACCGATCTAACAACTACACAATGTGCTAGCAACCTATCTTGCGTTAATAGTAAATGCAAAAAGAACGATGGACAGACATGCTCCGCAGCTGCTGATTGTGTTTCCAATTATTGTAACAGTAGCAAGGTCTGCGCGCAATCGGTAGGCGCTTGTAATGGAGATCTTGTCAAAAGTTGGCAGGGTGGCTTAAATGGACATATATGCGCCACGACCTCGCAGGGTTGCTGCAAATCTGGCCTATGCCCAGACGGTAAATGTGGATGTTACAGTCACATGGATTGCGCTTCTGCGTCTTACTGCCAACTAAGCACTGGTCTATGCATCGCAGGGTGCACAGATCAGCTACCTGACGGGAACGGTGTTACTACTTCAGTATGCCCTACAAATTATTATTGTGCGGACGGTAATATATGCAGAATAAGGTGTGACCATACAAGTCCTGCATATCAATGCGGCAATACTGGTCAATTCTGCGATAGAGGCCCAGGGGTCTGCATAAATAAATTACTATATGGAGACGCTATTCCGACAGGTGTAACCGCAACTGAGGCTTGTATCTCAAATAAGGCACAGGCAGGAACAAGTGTATGCGGCTGCGACCCTAACGTCGCAGGATACTGCAGTGCGAACGTATCAGGCACCAGCTATTGTGATACTGCTGATAATAAATGTAAAACTGGATGTACAAACAATTCCCAGTGTACTGTAAGCAGCACACCTTATTGCGATGTAAAAGGAATAATGGGGAAACCTAAACAGTGTGTAGCAGCCTCTCTGCTACAGCAAAAGTGTGACGCTAACGTGCCTTGCGCTCCTATAGCTGGTATGAGTTGTGCGTCCTACAGTGGTAGTCCTTCTTATTGTAAAATGTCAAGGGATTATAATTGCAACAGCGACGGTGATTGCGTAAACTCCTGTATAGGCACAGGCAACTGCTCCGACGGAGGCGATCAATGTTGCGCTAAGCTCTCTTCGAATAAAACTTGTAGAGACTGGTGCTTGCGTTAATAAATAATAGTAATTATTTAATAGCGCTACTAATTAAATAATAACGTCGATAAATATCTTTCCGCGGTATCGCAGATGATAGTTACAATGTTCTTGCCATTGTTCTCTTTACGCTGTGCCATCTGCAATGCAGACCAGACGTTTGCACCACTGGATATACCGGAGAACACGCCATCAGTTTTCATCATTAAGCGTGATATCTCGAACGCGTCCTCTGCCTTAACAGTTATAACTTCATCTATAACACTGCGGTCCAGTATCCCTGGAACAAAGCCTGCCCCTATTCCCTGTATCTTATGAGGTCCAGGTTTTCCGCCGGAAAGGACTGGGGAATCAAAAGGCTCTACAGCAATGACTTTTATATTCTTGTTAAATTCTTTTAATCTTTTACCAACGCCAGAGATCGTTCCACCGGTACCAACACCTGCAACAAATATATCTACCTTATTTAGCATAGCCTCTAATATTTCTGCACCTGTGGTCTTGTAGTGGTATGCAGGATTAGCAGGATTGTTGAACTGGTCCAGCATTATATATCCAGAACCCTCTGATAATAGTCTATTAGCTTCTTCAATCGCACCCTTCATGCCCTTTTCTGCAGGTGTAAGCACAAGCTCAGCACCAAGAGCTGCCATGACCTTTCTGCGCTCTATACTGAAGCTTTCTGGCATAACAAGTTTAAGTTTGTATCCTCTAATGGAGGATATATAAGCAAGCGCAATACCTGTATTTCCGCTGGTCGGTTCAACAAGTGCTACGCCTTTTTTTAATACTCCACGTTTTTCTGCATCCTCTATCATCGCTATTCCAAGTCTGTCCTTAACGCTGGCAAGGGGATTCATATTTTCCAGTTTTCCACATATACGACCAGAAAAACTCGTGCCAAGTTTTGCCGACATGATCCCGGATAATTCCACGATCGGTGTTTTACCTATTAGTGATGTAAGGTCCTTTACATAAGTGTCTCTCATCTTTGCCTCCGTTGATAACGCATATTAACTATAATTTTCCTATATCCTCATTCCAAAGGTCGGGATTCTTCTCTATGAATTCCTTCATCATATCCTTACATTCATCCAGGTCCAGATCAACGACCTCAACCCCATGTTGCATCATAAAAGCCAATGCTCCATTAAAAGTTTGGTTCTCACCTGCAATGACCTTCTTTATACCGAACTGAACTACAGCGCCTGCGCAAAGATAACAAGGCATCAACGTTGAATATAATACGGCTCCCTTGTAAGAACCAACTCTGCCCGCTTTCATAAGACAATCTATTTCAGCATGCACCATAGGGTTATTTTCTTGCACTCGTTTATTATGTCCTCTACCTATTATTTTTCCGTCCTTGACCAGTACAGAGCCTATAGGTATGCCACCCTCTTCCATTCCTCTTCTAGCTTCTTCTATTGCAGCTTTCATGAAATCATCCATGTGCTTCTCCTTAAAAATTATCTTTGGGTATTATATAATCGTTTATCAAACCTTTCATAGTACCTATTCTGACTTCCGCCTCAAATTTGACAGGTATCCTTCTGTCGTCGGC
>JBAXXF010000231.1:0-2812 GCA_037128035.1 bacterium
CAGATGGTTATCTAAAGGGTAAGACCATTCCTAAGGATGCATGGGTTAAGGATTTTATCTATGAATCAGACGGATCTAGCTACGCTCTTATCTCCTATGGAAAGGATGGCAAAGAGGGTGGAGACGGTTACAATACCGATATAATTTTCAAGAGTAATGAATAAAAAAAAAGCGTTCACGCTAATAGAGGTACTCATAGTCCTGGCGATAGTCGGGATGATAATAGGAATAGGTATCCCTCAGGTACAAAGGGTGTTCCGGACCAATCTTAAGTCGGCGGCCGTAAAGTTGTCTGGTCTTATAAGGTTCGGGTATGACAGCGCTGTTGTAAAGGGATCCATTCACAGGATCGTTTTTGATTTTGAGAAAAGGTCATATATGCTGGAAGTATCCACCACTAATGAATTGCTCTCACTTGAAGACGAATCAAAGCTGAAAAAGGATCAGAAAAAAAGTGTATTTGCAGAAGAGGAGGCCCCAAAGCCTCCAAGCTTCTACCCCTATGAAGGGGAAGCAGGCAAGGAGAACGTCCTCCCTAACGGCGTTGTTTTTGATAGTGTTGAGAATGTAAGCCTGAAGAAAAAAGCCACAGGTGATATAGCATATCTATACTTTTTTCCTCAGGGGATGACAGAAGACGTAATAATAAGACTTAAAAGTGATAAAGGCGAAATGGGTTTTTATTCCGTGAGAGTTAGTCCAGCTAATGGAAAAACAAAGGTAGAGGGAAGATATCTTGAAGCTAAATAAAGGGTTCACCCTTATTGAGGTGATGATAGCTTTAATGATCCTTGCTATAACGCTGATAGCATTATCTAGCGGTCAAGGAGTAGCCCTTAGCTCTACACGAAAAGCAAAACTAACGACGATGGCTACTATTGCCGCTAAGAACATGATGGCAGACATAGAGATAATGTCGGAAGTGAAAGGCGTTACCTATGTAAAGGATCTTGGAGAAAAAGCAGAAGGTGAGTTTACTGACGATGAATATAAAGGTTGGAAATGGACGCGAGAGGTAAAAGAGGTAACGTTCCCATTGTCCGCGATCATGAAGATGTTCACAGCTCAGGAGAAAGCGGCAGGAGAATCAGAGGGTGAACAAACACCTCTAGGTGGTGGAGCAGAGGCCCAGATACTTGATCTGGTATCTACGAACATAGAGAAATTGATGAAGGATTCGATCAGAGAGATTACAGTAACGGTTTCCTGGCCTGTAAAGGCGGGAAAGGCTTTTTCAAGTATGAAACTAGTTTATTATGTGGTGGACTTTGAAACAGTACAGAATTTTGTGCCAGTCATGTAAAAAGAGACCGTCGCTTGGTATGACGCTGATAGAGGTCATCATAGCGCTGGCTATCTTTTCAATAATCTCAGTCTTTACTGTGAGCAGTACTGATATTGGTATGCGTATAAAAAAGAAAGTATCAGATCAGAGTGATTATTATCAGGCTTTAAGGACCATACTTAGATATTTTGATAGAGACATAAGTCTTGCCTATCATGCGTTCCCAGATACAAAAACAGGTCAGATGGAGAGGCTGCAAGCCGCAAAGACCAATTTACTGTTAACGGTATATACCCCGAGCTCCTACTTTAAAGGGACGAAAGAAAAACTTTTTTTTACATCAAGTTCTCATCAGAGAATATACAAGGATACCAACGAGACAGACACCTGCAAGGTTAGTTATTATTTAGAGCAGGATCCTGATCACCCAGGGATAGATAATCTAGTGAAGAGAGAATCTCCCTTTATAGATGATAAGATAGAAGAGAGTGGAGCTAAATACGTAATAGCCTCTGGAGTGCAATCTCTGTCGTTCAGGTATTTTAGCCCCAAAGGTGTTACAGATGATGGCACGTGGACGGATAGGTGGGACTCTACAGAAGGGGAATATATAAATACGTTCCCGTTGGCAGTAGAAGTTACTATTGTCCTAGAATCACTACAGAATAAGGATAATAAGTTGAAAGTAGTGGAAAAGATAAAACTGTTGAGCCCCAATAACCTTGATTCGACAGCTATAACAACAGCCACTTCAACGGCAACTTCGACGGCACAGCCTGCTAGCACATCTATAGGGGGTGGAAGCAATGCCGCTGCGCAATAATAAAAAAGGCATGGCCCTCCTTCTTGTCCTTACCAGTATGGTCATTATAACTGTAATGATAGTCGAGCTTAGCTACAACTCAAGGTTGGCTAGCTCTATGACAGCAAATTATAAGGATGAGGTCTCTGCGACATATCTTGCGAAGTCGGCTGTAAATGTTGCCCTGCTAAGACTGGCTATAGTGAGCAAAATGAAATCGTTCAAGATGGGTAGCTTCAGTATACCGCCGGATGTGCTCTCTATGATCCTATCCATGCCCTTCATTTTTCCTCCTCCACCGGAAATGTTAGCACTTGCAGGGGGAGCAGGTGGTGGTGAGCTTGGCCTAGGACTAAAGGATATGCTTGATAAAATAAAAAAGGATACCAACATCTCAAGTGTGGGCAGGTTCGAGAACAGCATAGTGGGTATGGACTCAAAAATTAATATAAACATGGTCGCAGCCAGCGAAGCTTCGGTAAATACGTTCAAGGAGCAGATGAAGAACCTATATGCAGCAAAGGTCTTGAGCGATGAGTCGTTCGGACACAGGTACAGCATGGAAGATTTTGAGATACTGCTCAATAATATCATTGATTGGGTCGACCCAGGTGACGTCTCCAGGAACGGAGGGGATAAAAATAGCTATTATGAGAGGAGGGATCCTCCCTATAAAGCTAGGAAAGGCCCTATGGCAACGCTTTCTGAGCTACATATGATAGAGG
>JBAXXF010000232.1:0-2808 GCA_037128035.1 bacterium
TGCCGCAACGGACGCTACACTTCTTGTAAAGTCCAATAAGATAACCACAGAGGTAAAAGGAAAATTCGACTTCGGGATGTCAGTAGATAAAGTAAACAAGAAAGCAAAGGTTTGGGTCAGGGTCGGTCAGGCAAAGGTTACAGATGACAAAGGTAACCAGATGGTGATCAACGAGAACGAATCCAAGGACTTCTCTACAGAAGAGATAGAGCTCCCAAAACCAGAGATAAAACCTGAACCTATCCCAGAGCCTGAACCAGCACCACCTGCTCCTAAACCTGTAAAAAAGGCAAAGGTAAAAGGGCTCTCTAAAAATGAGATAAGAAGGATAATAGCAAAGCAAAGGCAAAAAATAGATACCTGTTACGCTAGGAGTAGAAGAACTGGCGGAGGAAGAGTCACAGTCTCTGTAGCAATAAATAATACGGGTAAGGTAGCAAGCGCTACCGTTGCCGATTCCACGTTCGGTAACCCTACTCTAGAAAATTGCGTCGCCTTCTGGATGAGAGCGGTCAAGTTCCCAAAATTTGACGGTGAGCCTATTACGGATGATGTCGATATCATATTCAGATAAATGAACTTACCTTCAGAGATCACAAGATACATAGAACAGAACAAACCCTCTAGGGTACTCTTGCGTTATATAAACGCCGTACCGGAGAGTATCAGGAATAGCGTCGATAAAATACTTAAGATATCACAGCCAAACCCTGCCACACTAAAGCAACTTATAGAGCTAGCTGCGGACATAAACTCCAAGACCGGCTCAAATCCACTAGAGGAACCATATTTCATAGATCTAATAAAGGACTCAGGCATTAAGGATGCTGTAAAAAGACTACGGAGGATACGTATGCCAAAGCTAAACAAGCTGACAACTGATATCAACAATGAGATAAAAAATGCTGGATTAAAAAAACTGAACATAGATTTTGATCAGAGCTTTGAATCTTCTGCCCTTAACATTTCTGCTAACATAGCTTCTATAAAGGATGCTGAGGAACTTAAAGATGACATAGAAAGGATCTTACGCTCTGGAACACTTGAGAGGATAATCAAAAAGTATAAAGATGGCGAATAAAAAAGTAACATATAGGGAGAACAAAGGGAGCTTCATAAAACCCTGTCCTTGCAGTCCAGGCAGGGTAGCATGCAACTACCATATCATAATACCTGGGATCGGATGTCCGTTTTCATGCTCGTACTGCTTTTTGAATTTCTATTCAAAAGAAAAGGATATAACGCTGTACTCGAATACAGACAAAATGTATCAGGAACTTATAAACTTCATAGACTCAAGAAAAAATGAGCTACTCCGTTTAGGGACAGGAGAGTTCATAGATTCAATGGCAATAAAGGAACTAGACCCTGTTAACATAGAGCTTGCAAAGATAATAAAGGATAGACCCAATGCCGTCATAGAGTTCAAGACAAAATCGACTAACATTGCTCCATTCCTAAAGATACCGGCACAAAAGAACGTGATATTATCCTGGTCGTTAAATCCACAATGGATAATAGATAAGGAAGAGCCAGGGACAGCAAGCCTAGAGGAAAGGCTTAACGCCGCAAAGAAAGCGATAGCACATGGCTATTCTATTGCTCTACACCTTGACCCTATGTTCATCACTAGGAACAGTTTAAACGATTATATAGACCTAATAGACAAAACATTCAGTATCATCCCTGCATCAGCTGTTAAATGGTTGAGCATGGGGGGCTTTAGATACATTGAGGACCTCAAGTTAGCTATCCTGGAGAACAACAATGGAGCTAAATGGTTCTTAGGTGATGAGTATGTAAAGTGTGAGGACGGAAAATTCAGGTATCCAAGGTTCCAGAGGCTTAAGTTCTATAATAGTATTGGTGATAGGATAAAAAGCAAAGGTGATATTAAAGTTTATCTATGCATGGAAGGTTGGGAAATTTGGAAAGACATATCCTGGAGTGACGGGATGCCGGCCCATCTGCATCCCGAGAGCCCTTGCTAGGAGGCTCTTCTGTGGGAAATTACAAAGCCGCCAGTGCGATAGTGGCATTACAAGTAACTGAATCTGAATCCACATTCTGTCTACAAACTACTTCAGGATCGGATTCTGAATTCTTGGAGAACTTGTAGCGCTCTGCACTATCTACTCTCTTTTCACCTGCGTTCGTGGACGTATTGAAGATGAACTTTGCAGGCATTCCAGAAAAGATGAGCTTTTCTGTGCTCTTTCTTTCATCAACCATAGTCATCTTCCTAACTGCGATCTTTTGATTGTCTGCGATGATGGCACCACTCGGACTGTAAGATTGGTCGTCGTTAGTACCGCAGTTTAGTGAAAGATTTTTCAAGTTGATGCACATTGAACAGTACGTGGAGTTCCTTGGACAAGAATAGTACTTTTTGTCCATGTCGTACTTACTAGCTCCCATAGCTGTGATGACCGATTCTTTGAACAGCACGTACGCTTTGAGCTTATTTGCGCTCAAAACAAAACTTGCAGTCCCCGGGCTACTACGCCTGAGGTCAGAGAGCACAAACCATCGACGAAGATCACTGACATCTTGGCTGCTTTGACGCAGCTCGCTGAGAGTCTCTTTTCTTGCAGGGGAGTTGCTAGAGCATGATACAACACTCCCTGTACCGACGATTAAGAAGGTAAAGACTAGAAACCCTTTAAACGCTGATAGAGTTTTCATAGGCTTGTCTCCTTTCCTAAAAATAGAAAAAGAACAAATGCAGAAAGTACCAGAAAAAAAGTCTGCTGAAAGAAATTCACCTGAGCTGTCTTTAGAGCATTATAACGCTATTTGCAGTGTAAT
>JBAXXF010000233.1:0-2806 GCA_037128035.1 bacterium
ATACCTTACCATAATCTACTACGCCGCTAAGGTCCTGAGGTTTATTGAGATCAGGCATTGTGATATTAAACCTGTTCCCCTCCATGTCCTTTGTGTCCATATAAGACTTGGCTGTCTTGCTGAACTTACCCTCTTCCTTGATCAGTTTTTCCCTGATGTCCCTAAGGTTAGCCTCATAGCCTGCAAGTTTTTCAAGTATGCCTTCTAGCCTTTTGCTAAGGCCTTCCTGGGACTTGCTGTCCCACTTCTCCCAGTTCCATTTTTCAGCATTGCTCTTGTCCTGCTTCTGTTTATTTATGGCGTACTTCTCATAGTCGACCATGAGCTGAGGACGGATCTCATTTTCTATTATCCCTATCAGACTTTGCTTGGCGGATGATACCGTCTTGTCACCATCTGCATTAAATAATTCCTCTGCGATGTCCTTGGTAGTAAAACCATTCTCCTCAGCAAGTATCTTATCTATTTCGCCAATAGCGTCTGGCCCAATAAGGTCTGGAAGTTTTCCTGATATAGTAAAATATTTTTTTAGGTAGTCCTCGTAAAGAGTGAGGAACTTATTAATAGAGTTCGCCAACGCTAGAGACTGATACTTCTCTGGGAGTACTGAATTTAAGTTAGTTTTGATATTTGCAATATTAGTTTTTATCTGTGCTTCATCTACTGCTGTTAATTCATACTTTGGCTGCGCATAACTACTAGATGATAGTATGAATGAGACAAGGAACATTCCTGCGATCATCTTTAGTAAATGTTTCACTACTATCCCTTCTCCTGAAGATTTGTATAAAGTCACAGGTACAGCTTTGTACCTTTTACAATTTCTAACATATTAATGCAATAACAATACCAGTAATAAAAGATATTAAATTCAGGGGGTTAACTATGGGAAAGACCAGTAAAAATGCTCAAACTTTATACACCCAAATAAAGTTTAATCATCCTGCTGGGTTAGTTGATTCCTTCTATATATTGTCGTGAGCTTTTTTAGCCTATCCTTGATGGTATCGCTCAATTGTTCCTTAGAGAATCTCCATTGCCAATTACCGGATGGAGCTCCCGGGGTGTTCATCCTGGCATTACTCCCAAGGGATAAGACGTCTTGCATAGGGATTATTGCCATCTTAGCTGTAGACGCAAACGCCGCGCGTATAAGCCCCCAAGTAACGTCTTCCTCTCTAACGTCTAGATATTCTTGGATATATTTCTTTTCTTTTTCCGTTAACTTTTGGTACCAGCCAGACGTGGTGTCATTATCATGAGTCCCAGTATATATGACACAGTTGCAGATGTGTCTGTGAGGGATGTATGAACTCTCCTCATTAGGATCAAATGCAAATTGCAGTATCTTCATCCCCGGAAATCCAAACTCATCCCTAAGTTTTTCCACATCAGGGGTTATCACGCCGAGGTCTTCAGCAATAACCTGAATGTCACCAAGGGCTTTTTTTAAGGCATGAAAGAAATCAGCCCCCGGGCCTTTCTCCCATTCTCCTATAATAGCGTCTTTGTTGCTTGCTGGCACAGCCCAATAAGCAGAAAAGCCTCTAAAGTGATCTATCCTTACTACGTCGCAGGTACTCATCACTGATCTTATTCTATTTATCCACCACGCATATCCTGTCTTTTTCATCTTGGCCCAGTCATAAAGAGGATTTCCCCAAAGCTGTCCTGTCTTGCTGAAATAATCAGGCGGAACACCGGCTACCTTTGTGGGATTTTTCTTTTCATCAAAAAAGAAGAGGTCCGCGTTGGCCCAAGCATCACTGCTATCTATAGAAACGAATATTGGAATATCACCGACTATCTTTATTTTATGTGAGTTAGCATATTTTTTGACCGCTCCCCATTGTTTAAAGAATTCGTACTGAAGAAATTTGTAGAACTCCCTCTCTTCTGTAAGCTGTTCTCTATATTTGTTGAGCGCATGAGCTTCTCTTAGCTTTATATCCTCGTCCCATTCATTCCACTGTTTACCTTTAAAATGGTCTTTCAAGGAGGCATAAAGGGAGTAGTCGTCTAACCAAAGGTCATTCTGCTCTTTGCAAAAAACGTCGAACGCAAGTTTTTCTGCTTCACAGCATGAGGCCTTAAAATTCTTAAAAGCTTTTCTATATAGAGGATACTTGAACGATATTACTTTACCAAAATCCACTTTTTTATCACCAAAGTGTTCTTGTGTATCAAGCTCATTAGTGGAAAGCAGGCCATCTTCGACTAACTTTTCAAGGTCTATGACCAATGGGTTCCCTGCAAAGGTAGAAAAGCTCTGATACGGCGAGTCGCCATACCCGGTAGGTCCCAAAGGAAGTATCTGCCAAAGTTTTTGGCGTGTTGTGACAAGAATATCTATGAACTCAAAAGCCTCCTTGC
This sequence comes from bacterium, assembly GCA_037128035.1. GTDB lineage: Bacteria > Bdellovibrionota > JAFGOL01 > JAFGOL01 > JAFGOL01 > JAPLFT01. The sequence continues at coordinate 2,374 of JBAXXF010000233.1, forward strand.
CGAGGCTGCCTATACCAAATTTCCCAGGAAGGGATGTTGGATGAAGTAAAATACCGCTGCTTCTTTCGAGCTTCATTATAACGGCCTCCCCTAAAGACATCGGGACAAGACATATAACATGTAGTAAAATTTGTATAGAGATGAAGTTCGTATTATTGATCCTACTAATAGTGGCAAGCCCGTCCTTTTGCCAAGTACCAGAAGGCATGATCTACAGCATTATGCTGGATAGATTTTATGACGGTGATAAATCCAATAATATTCCTACATACGCCTACGAAGGTAATTCTATCTACAGCGAATGGAATCGCAAAATGCTCCCTAAAATATTTGATCCTTCTAAAAAGAACTTTAATAAATACTGGGGTGGTGATCTAAAGGGACTTTGTGAAAAACTTGAGTATTTAAAGGAGCTGGGAGCAAAGTCTATAAT
>JBAXXF010000234.1:0-2780 GCA_037128035.1 bacterium
ATATAACTAGCCAATATCCCTGATATAGACAGCAATAAATTGACACCCCTGCCTGCTATTTTTACACCCTAGGCAGAAATTGTGTTCTAATTTTTATATAGAACAAAAAGCAGGAGATCAAAAATGAACAAAAAAATTATCAACGTTATTTTAGGCTTCACTATATTACTATTGTCCGTGGGCTGCGGCTCAAGTGTTTCTCCAGACCTGGGAGCAAAAGTAGCATCAGCATCACCATCGGCGGACGCCGCTGTTGCATGGAGCAGTGTTTACCTAACTGACATAGCTTTATCCGCAGGGACTTTGGATCCAGTCTTTTCTAAGGATGTAGTTACCTATACAGTACAAGTACCTAACACGGTGGCTTCTATAGACATAACACCGACGGCAGAAGATACTAATTCAATCATAACTGTTGATGGAGAAAAATTATATTCTGGCGACAAGTCATCGCCACTTGCATTGGTAGTCAACGTACCAAGAACGATAGATATAAAAGTAGTTTCCAGCAAAGGCAATGGATCAAAAATATATTCTGTCACAGTAACTAGGATCCCGTCCAATAATGCAAACCTTTCCAGCATGGATGTTAATGGTGCTGTAATAAGTCCAGTATTCGATAAGAATACCATAATATATTCAGCCATAGTACCAATGACCACAGATAGGGTCTCTGTGAAACCTATCCTTGAGGACCTGACCGCAACACTTGAAGTCAACGCAAAGTCAATAAACTCTGGCGATATTTTCTTGGTAGATCTAAATCCTGGCTACAACATGATAAGCACCGTAGTAACGGCTCAGAACGGCGATAAAAAGACATACACGGTCATCATCACGAGAGGTAATAGTGACGCAGATCTATCAGACCTTAGTGTTGTGGATGGAGCGAATGTAAGTATCGGTATCAACCCAGTGTTCAATGCTGACGTAAGCACCTATTCCATACAGTTAGGTAGTTCTGTTACCGACATAAGAGTTACAGCTGATGCTAGCGATCCTTATGCGGTGATAAGTATTAACGGTACAACGGTGAATTCTGGTTTTCAGTCTGGCGACATTGCTATCAGCAGTGGCGTGAATACAATTAAGGTCCAGATAAGTTCATCTGACAACAGCACTCAGAAGACCTATTTTATTATAGCTGTTAAATCTTAACGAAGCTGTTCTATTATCTTAACTAAGGATAACTTTGCCTCTTCTGGAAGCAGTTCTCTGCCACTTAACTTGCTTACGTGGTCTATCCTCTTTTGTATCTGCCCCATAAAGTCCTCTTTCCACTTAGTAGTTTCCGGAGTTTGTATATCGGGACCTGTAGCATATTCAATAGCATCTAGACCGAATACTTTTTTAAGACCAAAGTCCTTCTTTTCTACCAATGCTTCTATAAGACCAAGCGTATCCTTTGGCTGAACTTTTACGTCCATAAAGTGCCCTGTGTTAAGTATGTAACACTGCACCCCTTTCTCGAACAGTATCTTGAACTTATTGTAATCGTCCTTCAACGGATATGTCCTAAAAGGATTTGCATACGGTTCGAATACAAGCGCGTTGGGATCCACTCCCTTGGCGAGCCTTTCTGCTGAAGTCCTCTTTGTGGCAAGAACAGCACCCAGGGTAGAAGCCAGAACTGGATCATTGATCTTTAGGATAGGAGGGAAGCAAGGGTCCTTCATCAACCAGAAGATAGCGTTTATCTTCTTTTGTATCTTGTCCACCCTATTTGGTGACCACAACCTGCTCTTTACAGCCCTGCCGTTAGTGTTCCTTATATCTTCTGTAACAAGTATCTTCTCACCTTTCTTATTCAATGTTGCACCAACGTTCTGGGCTGTCACTATGAATTTGTTGTCCTCAGCACCTATTTTGTAGTCTGAGGTCTTATCAAAATATGCTGGTTCAAGAGCTATTGAGTGGTGCGTGTTATCATGGATTATCAAAGCATCGTCGTGAAGGATAGTTACTTTATATTTTCCACCGTGCTTTGCGTGCGTAAGTGTAGATTTGCCACTGCCAGAGAGCCCAAAGAACGCTCCTACAAAACCATTACTGTCATATGATTTCAGCCCACCATGACAAGACGCGTATCCGTTCCTGTTAGCTATTCCCCATGCAAGGGTCAGTGTACCTTTTTTGAACTCACCAAAATATCTCATGCCAAGGATAAAAGCCGTGTTCTCCAGCGGTGAGAAAAATGCCAACCCATATGGATGGTCAGGATGTGTCCAATCAGGGTCTGCAACTATAAAAATATCGTTCTCATTTATTTTCTTGGACTTCTTATACATCGCGGAATATTTAGCGTTTATCTCTTGGAAGTTGCACAGCCACGATAGAAGATTATTCTCAAAACCCTTTGGTATTAACAGATTAGCTTTTACCATAAAGTCTTCGTGTAAACCTATTACGCACTGAGCATGATAAAGTTTTTCTTTTCTGCACATACCGAACACAGCTTCTCTTAACTTACCACTGAACTCAGAAGGTATAACGTTCTCATCACCAAGGATCTTTCTTGCGGCTGCCGTTCTGCCTGATACGTCACCGTCGTTAAAAAGGAGTGCCTTTGCTCCTTTTGGGAAGCCTAGCTTTTCTGGTTGATATATCTTTTGGTCCGTTACTATTGTGCCAGGGTTCGACAATGCAAGCTTATATGCTTTTGCTATCGTATTAACTTTTTCTACGTTGTTCGTATAGAACGCGCTCTCTGCTATTACCCTGAACTCCGTAAGGAATTCCCTTCTCTCAGTTCCTTCTGTCATTTTGCTTCTCCTTTTTCC
>JBAXXF010000235.1:0-2753 GCA_037128035.1 bacterium
AATAAAGAGAGCTGATTAACATCTTTAAGGTCCGCGCCTTTTGCCCTCTCCTCTTCAAGTCTTCCCATTATATGATAAGCCCTTTTTATAACGCTGTCAGGGAGGCCAGCCATACTGGCAACCTGAATACCGTAACTACGTGAAGCCGGTTTTTGTACTATCTTCCTCAAGAAGAACAGACCGTTCTTTTCTTCCTCTACTGACATGGAAAAATTCTTGGCTCCGCTCAATTCCTGTTCAAGGATGGTAAGTTCATGGTAGTGGGTAGCGAACATACATTTAGCACCTATCTTGTCATGGATGTACTCAGCTATTGACCAGGCTATGGATATTCCATCATAAGTGCTTGTCCCTCTACCTATTTCATCCAGGATTATTAGGCTGTTCTTGGTCGCAGAATATATTATGTTGGAGGTCTCTATCATCTCCACCATAAAGGTACTTTGTCCTTGAAGGATATAATCTGTAGCCCCCACTCTTGTGAATACCCTGTCGACTACTGGTATCTTTGCGGAGGAAGCTGGAATGAACGACCCCATGTGGCTCATTATGACAAGAAGCGCTGTCGTCCTCATCAAAGTGCTCTGACCAGCCATATTCGGGCCTGTTATTATGTGAAAAAAACAGGAAGAATTTAAAGCAATATCATTAGGAACGAATTCATCGCCCATCGTCTGGTCAAGGACCGGATGTCTAGCGTCATGCAGGGTAAGATCAAAACCTTCACATATTTGAGGTCTTTGATATTTTCTTTTTATAGCAAGCCATGCAAAGTTAGTAAGCACATCAAGTTCAGCTGCCCATGATGAAAGATCGAGAGTACTGGAAAGGAACTTGTCCTTAAATTGAACAGCAAAATCCTCAATAAGCTTTATTTCAAGATTTACCCTTTCCTCCTCTGAATTAAGCAGTCTTATCTCTAATTCTCTTAGTTCAGGGGTCATAAAACGCTCGCCGTTCACCAGTGTTTGTTTTCTCTGATAATTCTCTGGCACCAGGTGAAGGTTTGCATTGGTTATCTCTATGTAGTATCCAAATATCTTATTATATTTTATTTTTAGTGACGATATCTTGGTCCTTTCACGCTCGTTCTTTTCCATCTCCATAAGAACTTGTCTGCTATTGCTGTGAAGATTTATAAGTTCATCCAGGTTAGCATCAAAGCCCTGTTTGAATATCCCGCCATCCTTTGATGTTGCAGGAAGTTCGTCCTCGAATTTTTGAGAAAGCTCTGTAGCAAAATCGTAAAGTTCTTTTACCTCCAGATCTTTCAATGGCAAATTCAAGTCGCTAATAGTCCCTTTTACATTCACTGCGACTTCTATGCTATCCAATAACCTTTTAAAGTCCCTAGGCCCAAACTGCCCGAGGGCTACTTTTGAAGAAAGTCTGTCTATGTCCGAACATTGAGAGAATAATAATCTTACTTTCTCAAGTGTACTGTAATTTTTGGTCAGTATCTCTACAGCATCCAATCTTTTGTTTATTGCCTTCTCTTCCTTAAGTGGCTGACCTATGGACTGCCTTAGTGCTCTACCACCCATAGGTGTTACTGTTTCATCCATGCATCCAAGAAAGGAATTAAAAAGGTCCAAGTTCTTTGATGTAAATTCATCTATCCCCAAGTATTCGGAAGATGAGACCTTATAAAAATATCTTATATGAGGGAATGAGTCCCTGAACTGAGTATCAACAAGATAACTGATTATGAACTTGCCTGCTTTTACTTCTGCTTTTTCAAGACGGGTATCCACTATCATTTGATTAAAATTTATATTTGATAATCCCCTAGGCTCCACTGATGAGAAACTTACGTTGATAAGGAATCTCTTCAGCACTTCAGGGATGTGAACATCTTTTTCATATATGACTTCCCTTGGAGAGATCAGGGATATCTCCTTTACCAGTTCGTCGGTGGAATTAACCGTGTTCGCTTTAAACTCACCCGTTGTGTAATCAAGACATGCATAGCTCCATTTGCCTTCATCAAAAACAAGAGCGACAAGATAAGAGGTCTGTTTGCCTTCTATTATGCTGGAATCATATACAAGGGACGGTGTTATAACCCTTATGATCTCTCTTTTTACTATCCCTTTTGCTTTTTTGGGATCTTCTACTTGCTCACATATTGCAACGCTGTAACCTTTCTGTGTTAGTTTGGATATGTAGGAAGAGACCGCATGGTACGGAACTCCACACATCGGTATGGGGTTCTTCTTATCTCTGGAAGTCAGCGCTATACCCATAACTGGGGCAGCGGTAAGAGCATCGTCTAAGAACAGTTCATAGAAATCGCCCATCCTGAAGAACAAAAGTTTACCTGGTACTTGGGCCTTAGCCTCGTTATATTGCTTCATCATAGGAGTAAAATTGTCTGTCATTACCGAATTCATTTACCCTTCCTAGACCTAAGCTGACCACATGCCGCACTTATATCTGAGCCGCGACTGTGTCTAACGTTGCAGACTATACCTTTTTCCACTAACTGATCATAAAAGTCACTCAGCGTCTGAGTATCTGGAGCATTAAAGCCGGTCGCATCAGGATGTGGGTTAAAAGGTATAAGATTGACCTTAATAGGCAAACCCTTCAATAGTTTTGCAAGCTCTAGTGCGTTTTCTTTTGAATCATTCAGGTTCTTAAAAAGGATGTACTCTATCGTGATGAACTCCAAGTTCTTCATTGGTAATTTTTTTATAGAGCCCACGAGCTCGTGGATCTTATATGTCTTATTCACAGGCATTATTTTATCT
>JBAXXF010000236.1:0-2748 GCA_037128035.1 bacterium
GCATCCTGTTGTGCCTTGTTGAACCTATGTATCTCGTCTATGAATAAGATCGTGTTCTTTTGAAAAAGACCTATGTTCTTCCTAGCCTCTTCCACTATTTCCCTGACATCTTTTACACCTTGAAGGACCGCACTGAACGCAACAAAAGGTTTTTTAGTTATATTTGCTATAACGTGTGCAAGAGAGGTCTTGCCACAGCCTGGAGGTCCCCAAAAGATACAACTACTAAGACTGCCCTCTTCCACTGATTTACGGAACAGTCTTCCTGGCTCTGTAAGATGCTCTTGTCCTACATATTCATCAAAATTTACAGGTCTTAATCTGTCTGCTAAAGGCGTTGTGCTCATAGCTTTGGATCATCCAGCCTTATTATTCTGTTGGGCTCTATGGACTTTATCTGATCACATGTTAAGGCTAGTTTTTTTATCTCTTCAACCCCAGGGTCCTTTTCAAGTGATATCTTTATGATCTCATTAGTGATCGACTTAAATTCTTTGATACCATATTTAGCAAAGATCTTCTTTATGCCATTTACGTCGCTATTTGCTTTTATAACAGCAAGATATTCTCCTGGTACCAGTTCTGCTTTGCTCTTTTTGTGAGTGAAATCTATTACATTGGTGTCTGCTTTTTTGCTTGCTGGGATATTCTGTCCATTAGAGCTACAGCTTGCAAGACCAAGCAATCCAACCAAGAGAACTTTGAACATAAAAAGGTTTTTCATTTTATTGTACCACCGCTGTAACGCCGGTAGGGGCATTTATATATGTTAATGCTCCCCATCCATCTATTGAGTTGCCGGACGTTGTTCTGCCAGAAAGTGAGGCAACACTTCTGCCACCGTTGAGTATGGCATTCTTTGCATCAGCATATGTATAGCTAGGATTGTACGCCATAAGTATTGCGGCCAGACCTGTTACGTAAGGCGTGGACATAGAAGTCCCGTGATCTATAAAATACTGGCTGACCGGAGTAGCAGAGACACAGTACAAATAATAATTGAACAGCGCTACACCAAAGCCTGTTGTCCCATTGGCAAGTAGCTCAAAGCCTACGCTACAATTGGTGTTCGTCTCACATGCGGTAAGCTCATATCTAGAGCCAATAGGGTTAGTTGGGGTTACTGCCGCAAGCGATGTGCCTGCTATAAAAGGATTATCGATAGCGTTATCATGATATATGTTAAGTACGCTGGCAGAGCCCAGGTCAACACTTGCATCAAACCCCAAAGCAACGTAACTGCAAGCAGAAAAGTCGCTGTAGCCAGCTGTCCTGTATGATCTGCGGCTAGTGTTACTTAAATATGTGTTCGAAGTCCCATTATAGTTATTCGGTATGACCCAACCGTCTGCACCAGAACTACCAGTAGCATGATTCCATGTGCTACCAGCCCCTCCTGCAGGCTGAGTCCAGTTCGCGAACGCAAATGTTTCCTTGACCACTTCGTCAGCAAACCAAGAACTATATATGTTCGTTCCTGGAGCACCTACATCTACAATTGAGCTACCATAATTTGAAAAACCGGCAAGCTGGTCCTTTTGATCTAATGCGGCAACGCATATTATGTTTGAGTTCGTATAACTGCACGGATAGGTTGTTGAAGTGGTGCTCATGTCGGCACCATCGTTACCTGCCGCCGCTATAAGTAAAAGACCGGCCGTCTGAGTTTTGTCGACCTCTGCAGCCAGAGTAGCATCACTATCATACTGCCCAAAGCTCATATTAATTATCCTGGCCCCATGGTTTATAGCGAACTCAATTCCCTGAACTATGTCGGCCGTAGTACCGGACCCATTTTGGTCAAAAGCACGGATGGCCATTATGCTTGCCTTCCAACAGATGCCAGTACCGTCTAAGCCGTTATTACCGACAGCTCCTATGATCCCAGCTAAATGAGTCCCATGACCGTTGCGGTCAATAGGATCATTATTTCCTTGGCTAAAGTTAAAGCCGTGGTTCGGGTAGCTCGTTCCACCGTCCCACATATTAGCATTAAGGTCCTCGTGGTTGTAATTCACCCCTGTATCTATAATGGCAACAACCACAGAACTACAATCCGTTATCTTGTCCCATACAGGCTCCATATTTATATCAGCCCCCGCGTTACCAGGATTGTTGGGATATATCGCACCATCAACAGTAAGGGTCTGTCCTGTATTATGCAGTCCCCAAAGATCAGGTGCATAAAGCGGATCATTAGGAGCCCTGAATATCCTGTATATATAATTAGGCTGGGCTGATTCTACGTCGGGGTCATTAGAATAAGTATCAACAGCATCTATGACAGAGCTATCCTGAGGGAGGCTGACCTTTACATATTCGGAGCCCTTTATGGTCTTTAAGTCAGTACCACCCAACGATGATATACGAGCCATTTTGTCCGAGTTGGTCTTTACAGTGTTCTTGAATTTTACCAGGATCTCTCCCTTTACATATTCAGTATTACCGCTGGATCTATGTTGCGAGAATAGAGGAGAACAGAAAAATGCTATAGCGGAGAGGATGACGATGTGAGTTGTTTTCATTATCCACCAACCTGTAGTTTAAATTCAGAAGAGGCAGGGCTATAGATCCTTGTCCCTGTAATGCTGTTCCCGTAAGCGACCACCTTTATATACCACGTAGTACCAGAGGCAAGCGGGACCACAGTAGAAACAGGCGCCAAGCTCCCCGAAACATATGGAACGTCAACACTTGATGCGGAGGAAGTGTCAAAACCTTGTGAGGTGCTGTAATACACGATGTAAC
>JBAXXF010000237.1:0-2744 GCA_037128035.1 bacterium
TAATCATCGTGACCTTGAGATGCGTTTAAAGCAACTTCTTGACGCTATAAAACTAGTATACGCATCAGCATATTACCAGGCATCCAAGGCATATCTGGATGCTACTTCCAATAGAATAGAAGAAGAAAAAATGGGGATAATAATCCAGCAGATAGCAGGACGTCGTTATGATGACCTATATTATCCTGATTTTTCCGGAGTTGTCAGATCAATAAATTTCTTCCCTGTATCTCATATGACCCGTGAAGAAGGTGTTGCATATGTAGCGCTTGGCCTTGGAAAAGCTATAATGGAAGGACAGAACGTGCTACAGTTCTCTCCCAAACACCCCAATATATTACCTCAACTTTCTGCTGGTGATTTTTCCATAAAGAACACACAGCGAGATTTTTATGCAATAGACCTATCTTCACCAGACAAAGCCCTCAATTGGAATGAAGGGATAACGCTCAGAAAAGAATCTCTAGCTCGATCAGAAAAAGATGGGACGCTGGAATCATTAGGCAGTACTTACGATGCCGAGAACGACAGGATCTACGACGGGATACATCATGCCGGTACAAGGTTCGTTTCCTTTGCCCATATTTTGAAATCTAACATATTCCCTCTATGTGATCTCCTGATAGACATACTTGAGCTGGGTAAATCAGGTTTAGGCAGCACCGTTGAGATAGAGTTCGCAGTAAAACTTGCTAAGAAGCCAGAAGAAAAACACAAGTTCTACTTTCTACAGATAAGACCAATGATCTCTGACAAGGAACAAGCCAACATAGACGTTTCTGATATACCTCACAAGAGGGTGTTGTGCAGTTCTGGTCATGCCTTGGGAAATGGGATAATAAAGGATGTTAAGGATATTGTTTATGTAAGACCTAATAATTTTAATGCCGCCAACACTCAAAAAATAGCTGAAGAAGTAGGAAATATAAATAAGACGTTGAAGGATGGCGGGGTCTTCATAGGATTTGGTCGCTGGGGCACAAGTGACCCATGGCTTGGCATACCGGTCAACTGGGGACAAATATCAAAAGCAAAAGTAATGGTCGAGGTAGCTATTGAGAGCTTCAATATAGACCCATCCCACGGTTCTCATTTTTTCCACAATATAACCTCTCTAGGCATAGGATACTTCACGATACCTGCAAATGCATATGAGGAATTCGTCGATTGGGAATGGCTGGAACATCAGCCAGCGGCCTATGAGACAGAGCTGGTAAGACATATCCGTCTTGAAAAACCCTTGGAGATCATACTCAATGGAAGAAAAGGAAAAGGCACCATTTTAAAGCCTCAAACAGACGAATCTTAAGACCAATGTGTCTTGTTGTATCAGGACAAAATAGGACATACCCTTACAATCCCTCACTCATTTTAACCCTCCCTTTTAAGCGTTTATTCTTAGTTTACGATTAGTTACGTCTCTGGCACGTCAAATGCATTATATAGATATGTTACTGAGATGAAAGAGGAAGAGGAATTAATTAGGAGATCCTGGGGACGGCCCTCCCCGAATCTATAAAAGAAACCGTCTGGGTGCTAGCCCAGGCGGTTTTGTTTTTATTCAATACAAGCATCAACCCATTCCCATACACCACTGCAACATCAAAATCCCCTAAAACACTTTACATATATCCGCTTTAATCCTATAGATTGCCCTTGTGAGAGGGATGTTCTTTCTCTCTTAGTTAAAAGTTCCCAATACAATAGGAGGAGATAGTCGTGTCATACACAAATGAAGTCTTTGAGAGTGTTAAAAAAAGGAATCCTGGAGAGAATGAGTTTCTACAGGCTGTAAGAGAAGTCTTTGATTCCCTTGAGCCGGTAATGGAAAAGCACCCAGAGTACAGAACAGCTAACATCTTAGAAAGGATCGTAGAGCCTGAAAGGCAGATCATGTTCCGTGTTCCATGGATGGACGATAAAGGAAAGGTAAACGTTAACAGAGGATTCAGAGTACAGTTCAACAGCGCAATAGGACCTTACAAGGGCGGACTAAGATTCCACCCATCCGTTACATTAAGCATAATAAAATTCTTGGGTTTTGAACAAATATTCAAGAACTCACTTACAACACTTCCTATGGGTGGTGGAAAAGGTGGTTCAGATTTTAATCCAAAAGGTAGAAGTGATGCAGAAGTTATGCGCTTCTGTCAGAGTTTCATGTCTGAACTTTATAGACACATCGGCGCAGACGTAGACGTACCTGCTGGTGATATCGGAGTTGGCGGACGTGAAATAGGATATATGTTTGGACAGTTCAAAAGACTTACAACAAGTTTTGAAGGCGTTCTTACAGGTAAAGGCCAGAAATGGGGCGGCAGCTTAATGAGACCAGAAGCCACAGGTTATGGACTTGTTTATTTTGCTGATGAAATGTTGAAGACAAAGGGCGAAAGCTTTGAAGGCAAGACAGTAGCAATATCAGGCTTCGGTAACGTTGCTTGGGGTGCTGCTCAAAAAGTCAGAGAACTTGGTGGAAAGGTAGTTACACTCTCTGGACCAGACGGATTTGTACATGATGAAAAAGGTCTTGATGAAGAAAAAATAAACTTCTTGCTTGAAATGAGAGCAAGCTGCAGAGATGAAGTAAAAGATTATTCAGATAAGTTCACAAGCTCAAAATTCTATGCTGGCAAAAAACCATGGAGCGTAAAATGCGACGTGGCTCTTCCATGCGCAACACAGAACGAGCTTGATGATAACGACGCAAAGGAACTTGTTAAGAATGGTTGCAAGTGCATAGG
>JBAXXF010000238.1:0-2738 GCA_037128035.1 bacterium
TAAAGTGGTACGCGAGCTGGGTTCAGAACGTCGTGAGACAGTTCGGTCCCTATCTTCTGTGGGCGCTAGAAATTTGAGAAGATCTGGTTGTAGTACGAGAGGACCCAACTGGACGAACCTCTGGTGGACCAGTTGCCTTGCCAAAGGCACAGCTGGGTAGCTATGTTCGGAATGGATAACCGCTGAAAGCATCTAAGCGGGAAGCCATCTTCAAGATAAAATTTCTCTGGGGATTCAATCCCCCTAAAGACACCTTGTAGACCACGAGGTTGATAGGCTGGGTGTGTAAGTGCAGCAATGCATTAAGCTGACCAGTACTAATTTGTCGTGAGGCTTGATTATGCTTATTACAAATAATTATATTACTGATTTCTCTACTCCACTTGTATTGAATTAATATCTTGAGTTTTTCTTATAGAGGAACTCTTGGAGTGTTAATAGCGATGAGGAAACACCCGATCCATCTCGAACTCGGAAGTTAAGCTCATCTGCGGTGATGGTACTGCGGTTTTAATCGTGGGAGAGTAGCACAATGCTCCAAGTTTTCCTCTTTTTTTTATTTCCCAATCCTTTTTTTCTAATACTTCGTTGAAATTATACAAACTCCTGCGACGTACATTCGAGTACGTCTTAGTCGTTTGTCTAATTTCGCCTCGTCTTAGAAAAAAAATCTATTGGGAAATGATGAGAGGAACAAAGTTTAGAATAAAATTTTACGGCCCTACGTCATAGTCGATGTGGGGCCTTTTTTTATCTTCCACTGTATGCAAAGTAGCATTTAATATTAGCTTCAGCACCGTATATGCATTTTTCTAGTTCGATAGTGGATAACCATAGGATGTGCTTTTTAATTAGCGAGTCCTTGTCATCTATTGCGATAGAACTGGGGCACTTGTCCATATATAGGTCGGCTCCATCGTCATATGAGGGTGCAATGATATTCACCCCGTTGAAAGGCTCAGTCTTATAAGATATCTTTTTTATCGATTCTATTGGGCACACGAATTTTTGAGTATTTCGTTTTTTTGCACTTGTTCCTGCTAGCAATGTAGATCCTGTGAGCATGATCATAGAAAGTACTAAAAATTTTCTCATTGATGTCCCTCCGCCCTGTAATGTGCTGATTGTAGCACAACACTGGTGGCAACGCCTTGTTATTATTAAAGAAAGGTGGAAAATGTTTTTGTTGATAGGAAAATCTGTTTAGTTTTGGTATACATCTTGAAGGGTTAGAGGGGAAATTAAGGAGGTTCCTATGTCCTCTCGTGCGTCCTCTAATCTACTGATAGTCAGCGATGATCCTAGTCTCGGATCAACACTCCTTACTCCACTTAAGACAGATTACAATGTGTTGGAAGCCTCTAATTATCATTCTGCAGAAGAGATCATCAAGAGTAACGACATTGATGTGGCTGTGGTGGACATCGATTATGAGAACAGTAAGAACAGCTTTGATACCATCTCGTACATTAAGAACGCAAATCCAGATGTCCCGATAGTGATGTTAGCCACTGATGGTGATGTCGTTCGCGTAATAAAAGCGATCCGACTTGGTGCCACCGACTATGTATTAAAAGGTGGCTTGAATATGGTCCAAAATCTTAAATTAAGGATAAACATGATCTTGAATAAGGAGAGTAGCCCAAGGGTAAGCTCTAAGTTCGGTCCACGCAATTTTGCTAGCGGTAATAAAATGAGGGATAGTATTTTCCATCTTGGTTATGATGAATATGTTAAATATGTAGAAAAATTAGTTTTGGACCATCTTGCTACTACAGAGGAAGACAGGTCTCGCTCTCATTAGAGATATTATTCGATAACCATCAAAAGATCACCGCTGTTGCATGTAGCGCCAACGCTTGTCCTTATGTCCTTTAGCGTACCTGCTTTAGGTGATTTGATCCTGTTCTCCATTTTCATAGCTTCAAGGGCCATTAGATTCTGTCCCTCTTCAATGAGATCACCGATCGCTACGTCTATAGAGGTTATTTTGCCAGGCATAGGAGCCTTTATGTGTGCATCTTTTTTCTTCTTAGAAGTATTGGTGTCCTTTATCTTTATTGGTTTGATCTCTTCCACTTCAATATTATGGTAATCCTTGCCTATAAGAAGCTTTACAAGCTCACCATCAAAGTCATAGACCCCGTTTATCTTGTGTGAGTTGTTATCGACCATTATTGAACATAGGGTATCCATGTTCACATCTATGCCGACTTTTTTCCCATTCAGGGTCACTTCTTTTAGATCGTTAACCTCAATGCTGTCGTCGAACTCTACGGTATATTTTGTGTTGTTAACTTTTACTGTATATTTTTCCATATGGTTACTACCACCCCCTTCTTATTCTCATGGCCTCTGACCTTCCGGCGAGCCCCCATTTGTTGACGTCCTCTTTGCGTGAGCTCTTTTTCTTTGTTGTTTGAGAATAACCCTTGAGCGATCTGTTCTTCTTATAATACAGGGCGGCTATTATAGCTGCTGCATCAAAATGTACTCCTTCCTTGTCGTCTTCTGTAGAGAAGGTCTCTAGAAATTTTGTAGTATATTTTGATCTCATGAACTCTGGGTTCATTATCAGCTTTCTAAAGAAACTTATTGTCGTCTTTACCCCGGAAACCTTCATTTCAGAAAGGGCAACGGACATCTTTTTGAGGGCTTCCTCTCTTGTTTTTGTGTGGACGATTATCTTTGCAAGCATCGAGTCGTAGTATGGTGTTATTTCCTGTCCAGCCTTAAGC
>JBAXXF010000239.1:0-2730 GCA_037128035.1 bacterium
CGCAGCGGCAAAGGCATCAATGTACTGTTCCGGATTCTCAATCATCAGATGTACGTCAAGCGGAACCTTCGTCAACGGGCTGAGGGCCTTGACCACCAGCGGGCCTATCGTGATGTTGGGCACAAAATGCCCGTCCATAACATCTACATGGATGTATTGTACACCATCAACTTCTACTTTTTTTATTTCCTCTTCCAGTCTAGCAAAATTAGCTGACAGTATAGATGGAGCTATTTTAAACATTATTCTAACCTCATGCCTTTGTTAATTTCGTGACCGTTCAAGAACTCGGGAACCGTCATTTCTTTCTTACCAGAAGGCTGAACCTTTTCAACCAAAAGCACCCCTGAGCCCGTCTTTACAGCAAAGAAACCAGCTTTTCTATCAACAGATAGAACAGAACCATTCGGAGCCTTGGCCTCTTCTGACCCAAGAGCTACCCCTGGTCTTGTCTTGATAAGTTTTAAAACCGTGCCATTCATTTTTACTTCTGATACTGGCCATGGATAAAGTGCTCTGATCTTATTGTGTATACTTAATGCATCTTGATCCCAGTTTATTGATTTTTCTTCAGCCTGTATTTTATTGGCATAGCTTGCTTCTACTCCCACGCTTTGCTGTGTGATAGGATTTATTTTACCTTCTACATATGGGGTGATCGTCTTTACTAAAAGGTCAGCACCCTTTTTTACTAGGGACCATGTCAGACTCTGTGTCGTGTCGTCTAAGTTTATGTCCACGCTTTCCTGAGCGATAATATTACCCGCATCCATTTCTTTAACTAGCTCCATTATGGTGATCCCTGTTTGTTTTTCTCCATTCATTATAGCTCTTGCTACAGGAGCTGCTCCTCTATACTTAGGTAGCAAGGAGAAGTGTATGTTCAAGCATGAATGCTTTGGATAATTCAAAAAGTACGTTGGTATGTAAAGTCCATAAGCTATAACTATGGCTAGATCTATTTCTCCGTATTCTTTTATTTTATCGAAAAATTGTGGATCAAACACCTGGGTCTGTAATACGTCGATGTTCAAGGAAAGAGCTTTTTCCTTAACTGGAGAAGATGTAAGTTTTCTTCCCCTACCACTCTCCCTGTCAGGCTGGGTCGCTACCCACTTTATATCAAAGCCCTTGTCATACAGGTCTTGTAAGACGTATGCGGAAATATCTGGGGTTCCTAAAAAAGCTATCTTCATAGATACAGCATCCTAAAGATTCTTACCTTTCAATATTCTATTTTTAACTATCGTTCTTTTAACTACTGGTAATCTGTCTATGAATAATTTTCCTTCAAGATGGTCATACTCGTGCTGTATCGCCACTGCCAAAAAGCCATCTGCCGTCATTTTTTTCTTTTCAAGGTTTTCATCATAATATTCAACTGTAACTATTTCAGCCCTCTTAACGTCTTCATATACGCCCGGCACACTAAGACACCCTTCTTCGTATACGACCGAGCCTTGTTTTTCTGTTATCTCTGGATTTATGAACACAAGGAATTTGCCTGGCGTTCTAGAGACTACCTCTCCCTCATCATCTTTCTCAACTTTCTGTTCAACATCTATGGTAAACAGCCGTTTGGAGACACCGACTTGCGGTGCAGCAAGTCCTACGCCGTTAGCTTCATACATAGTAACTCTCATCTCTTCTATTAGTTTTACGATATCACCCTTTTCTAAGCTGATGTCATACTTAATGGCTATCTTTCTTAAAATGCTATTTGGGAAGGTTAAAATTTCCATCATCGTCATGTCCTCTTAGTTATCCTTTATTAGTTTTTGACCAATATAGTAAAAAATAACTGACATAAAAAATCCACCTATCACATCCAGAACATAATGTTGTTTCACTGTCAGGGTAGATAGACTTATCAAGACTGCCCAGACCATAAAAAAGTAGAAGAAGTTTCTTTTCTCTTTTATAAAGCCAAAGCCGGCAAGGAATGTCATAGCAACGTGTATGCTTGGGCACGCGTTCCCTGGCGTATCAGCAGAATGGAGCATATTAAGGAATATACCCGTGAGACCAACGTATTCAACTTCTGGGCGAGGATATGTTGTAGGGAAAAGGAAGAAAAGGAACATGGATGCAAACAAAAGCATAAGCTGAGAATAATATATCTTATTCATGTTGCTCTTATCGCTAAGCAGTATGAACGCTACTGCGATATATAGGTAGTCGGACAGATAGATCCACACGGTCCAGCCCATAAAAGGCAGGGCTTTTTCAAAACCAAACATAGGAAGTAGTGAGGGTGTGAAGACATTTACATGATTAGGTATCATATAAAAAACCACGAAGGCTATTATCCCTAGGGGACCAACCCATATTTTCTGGCTGCGATCAAAAAAAGGAACTTTCATAACACCAATTACCTATATGAATTTACTCGTTTTTAAGGTATATACATATTCGTGAGAAAAAGAAAGAAAAAGAACGCTGGTCAGGCCGCTGTTGAATATATTCTGATCCTTGCCATGGTTGTGACCATAGTTGTATGGGGATTTGGTTATATAAAGTGTTCCCTACACAAAGTATGGGTCAACATGGCCTGTGACGTGCTTTACCCATATCCGTACAGTTCTGTAACCCAAAAAGAACAATACTGCGAGCACATAAGCAACTGTTTTAACTTATGATTTTCTGTTGATCACCTTATTAGCAAGCCACGCCAAGATGAAAAAAGAAAGAACAAAAAGGGCGATCCTTATGAAGTTGTTATATCTGTTC
>JBAXXF010000240.1:0-2719 GCA_037128035.1 bacterium
GCATTATTTTATCTCGAATATAATCGGAAGGGGCATTAAGTGATATTGCAAGCTTGGCGCCTGACCTTTCTTTGAACTCAAACATTTGAGGGACTAGACCACAAGTGGAAACGGTTATCTTCCTAAGACCAAAAGCCAGCGAATTATGATCTGACAGGATGTCCACAGCCTTAACAACAGAGTCAAGGTTGTCCAATGGCTCTCCCATCCCCATAAAGACAATATTGGTCACGGTCCTTATACCGCTGTCGTCCGTTGAATAACCCAGTTTATCTTTTGCGTAATAATTGATCTCTATTACTTGGTTTACTATCTCCGACGGAGAAAGGTTGCGCTTAAACCCCTGAGTTGAGGTACAGCAGAAGATACAGCCCATCTTGCAGCCGACCTGGGTGGACACGCAAACCGTCACCCGGCCCTCTTTGGGGATCAGGACACTCTCTATCGTTTCCCCATCCTTTAAGCCGAACAGGAACTTGATACAGCCATCTTTTGCCTTTTGCGTCGCCAATGTCTTTAAACGATAATTCTCGTAATTCTGAGAAAAATACGCTCTCAGCTCCTTAGCGATATCTGTCATCTGCTCAAAATCCTCTACTCTTCTCTTATATACCCACTTGAACATGTTCTTTGCCGCATAAGCAGGTTTCCCAAGGCTTTTGATGATATCTGTAAGTTCATTCAGGGTTAGGTCTTTGAAGTCCATAAGGGCCCAATTTAATCTCGCTAAGCGGAATTCGCAATAGATAATTGTCTTTATTATCATATTGTTGTAAATTTCTTGTATGCGCATTCTTTTGGGATTGTTCTTAATAATTTCAGTAGCATCGGCTAGTCCCCTTAAGCAATCAAATTCCTATACGGTATCTGCAGTCGTCCCGGCCGCCTATTCGAACTTCAAGACCCTGACAACAGAACACTTCAATATCCACTACCCAGCAAGGTCCAAAGAGGACTTTTTCATCACCAAAAATATGGAAATGATAGCCAGGTTGGCCGCTGTATATTTTGAAGAAGGGTTCCAAAGACTGACCAAAGATCTGAATTCAACGCCGTACCTTAGGATACAGGTAGTAATAGTCGATAATACCGATTCGCATAATGGGTTTGCAACACCTGTCCCTCAAAATACCATATACATATACGCTGTACCACCGCTGGGACACACATCTGTAGCCGAATACGACAACTGGTTAAGAGAGACTGCTTTTCACGAATTGACCCACATCATAAACCTTTCAACGACTAGAGGTTATAGTTCTGTATTGAGACCGATCTTTGGCACGATAGTAGATATGAACGGATTGTCGCCCCTTAACTTCACAGAGGGATATGCGGTCTTTGAAGAAACCAATATGACCCACAGGGGCAGAGGTCGTTCAACGTTCCTACACACCATGTTGAGAACTACAGCTTATGAAAAGACCCTGAACTCCGATACACTATATTCGCTTTCAAGGGCCCCATACGTATTGGATAAATGGCCTGTTGGAGAGGTCCCCTACCTCTATGGATACCTTCTATTTGAACATGTAGCAGAAAAATACGGGTTAGATGTTCCTGGAAAGATATCACGACATAATGCAGGGGTCGTACCATATTATCCCAGCTATTCTTTTGAGAATTTTACAGGCAAAGGCGTGCCTGAGCTCTGGGACGATATGCTTGAGGCAAAAAGGCAGCTATATGCAAAGTGGGTCTCTCACATTTCAAAAAGTGGGATAACAAAAATATCCTCAAAGACAAATGAAGGGTTCATAAACAGGGCACCGGCGCTTTCTCCTGATGGCAAATTGCTGGCTTTCTACGTCATGGACCCTAATAGGAATACAAGAATATCGATAATCGATGTCGCCACGAATAAAGAGATCAATCACATAAGAGCCAACGATTCCTCTTTTATAAAATGGTTGGATAATGAAACTATTATCTTTAACAACGAGCTAGTAGAGGTAGGGAGCGACTATTACTACGTAGAGACGCTTAATATAAAGAATGATATCCTCTCTAATGATATTTCCAACAGTCAGAGAGTTCTTTACGCCGATGTAATAGAGGACGATGAACTTTGTACGGTTAGAGCAAGAACAGGAAGAATGGACCTTAACCTGGAAGCGCTCAAGAACAATGAGCTCTCCACTCTAAAGACACTTTATTCTTCCAATTATATGGGAAGGCTTTCTAATCCAGTTTGTTTCAAAAAAGGGATAGGCTACGAATTCTACTTTATAGAGAAGGAACTCGATAAAGACGAACAGATAGTAAAGATGGACACGCTAGGTAACAAGGCTGTTCTATATAGATCTCCAGGGAACATTAAAGGGTTCACCGTAGACCATGACAAATTAACATTCATCGATGATTCCGATGGTGTCTTCAACCTTTATAGAACCTCAAGCATCTCTTCGGCTAAGGTAGAGAAAAAGACGAACCTTATCAGTGGAGCATTTGATCTTGAGCCTGTGAATAGGAGCAATAGTGATAGTTTCTATATAACATATTACACGTCTGATGGTTTTAGGATAGGAGAGGTCCAAACAGCTACGGAGAATCAAAAGGGAGCAGAAAAGTTCCAAACAGATGACATGCCAATAAGGGATGATCAGAAAAAAGAAGTCCCTGAGATAGAAAGAAAGACATACACAGGGTTCAAAACACTTGTCCCTAAACTATGGCTTCCCTCCTTCTCCTTTGTAGATGGTGGATACACTTTTGGTGG
>JBAXXF010000241.1:0-2696 GCA_037128035.1 bacterium
ATCTTATACAGCGCATATAGAACGCCATAGTTTGAAAAGAAGTAAATATAATTATCATCAACTATAGGATCAGCAAAAACACCCGTACCGGAATAGAATTCTTTCATGAACCTTCCGTTATCCTTTCTAAAGATCAAGATGCCTCTTTCTGAGGATCCCACTACCAGATAATCGCCCAATATCGCAGGGGAGGTCGGTATCCCTCCATCCTTTAATTTTGTGGACCATTTTACGTTACCGTCGGCTATGTCAATAACGTAGATGTATCCTTCGTTTGAAGAGTAATAAACCACACCACCTACTATAGTGACTGACTTCGCGCTACCGTCTTGCATGCTCCAAATAACGTTACCTGTCTTTCTCTCCATGCAATAAAGGTTCCCATCATAAGATGGGACAACTATATATTTTTCATCAACGTAAGGTGTAGCATCAACATCCTTGAACTTCCCTTTTGCGTTGAGATTTTTTTCCATTACGATCGAGCCGTCCTGCATATTGGCACCAACAAAGGTCCCATCAGAAAACCCTACGTAGACCACATTATCGTATACTATCGGTGAACTACCGCCCTTTATTACGGGACGCCTTGAAGGAAAGTCCCTTTTTACTGTCCACAGGATCTTGCCCGTTGCTGCATCAAAAGCATATAGAACGTCATTACTGCCCAGGATAAAAAGCCTTCCATCATAGAAGGATGGTGTAGAGGCCACCGGAGACCCTACAAAGTAGGACCATAGATAGTCGCCGGACCTATAGGAGAAAGCTTTAACCTCTCCCTCATTAGTCCCAAAATATAGCACACCCTGACTGAAAAGTGGTGTTGCTTCTATTCCGCCACTGTCCTTAATTACCCTTTTAACAGACCCATTATACTTATTTATTACGTACAGATTTCCATCGCTGCAGCCCTGAAAGATATCATTACCTATTACAAGGGGAGCTGCTGACTCATGTCTTTTTGATCCAAATTGCCGTTTTTGGAAAACGTCGGTATTCCATGCATTAACAAGTTCTATCTTTTCTTTTTTAACTGTTCCTAAATGCGAGCAAGCAGCAAGCATAAAGAACGTTAAGGTTGTTGTTAAAATATTTCGGGTCATCTTTACATCCAAGATCATAGATCTGCTTTGGCTGCGGAAGCCAGTCTAGCGAATTCCGTATCAGGATAAGCTATTATGACTGATTCATAAGTGGCTAAAGCGTTATTCTTATCTCCTACTTTTTGATAACATCTGCCTGCGCCTATCATTGCAACGGCTTTGTATGCGGCTCCCTCTATCCCTTTAAGTTTATTGAAATCCTCTAAAGCACCTTTAAAATCCTGCTTGTTCTCTTTTGAATATGCGGATCCCAAAAGAGCCAGTTCTTTCATTAAACCCTTAGCTTTTGCTATCACCTCTCCGTAGTTGCTAGCGGCCTTGTCCCAGTTTTTGTTGTTGTAGTATATTTCTGCCAGCATGTACTGGGCCTCTATGCTTGCCTTCGTGTTCCCTAGTTTTGGAAGCTCAGTCTCTATTATCTTTATGGCTTCCTCTGGTTTATCCTGGCTTACAGTCTGTAATTTTTGTCCAAGGAGATACAGATTCTTGCGTCCATTCTCTTCCTTTGTGTTGGTAAAATGGTTAATGGAGACGACTACCGCTGTTATCAACACGATGGTACTTGCCAGTATTAAATATAGCTTTACGTTGTGCCTTAAATAGCCAACGAACTCCAACATAGCTTTAAGCAGC
The DNA here is from genome assembly GCA_037128035.1 of bacterium. Lineage (GTDB taxonomy): Bacteria > Bdellovibrionota > JAFGOL01 > JAFGOL01 > JAFGOL01 > JAPLFT01. The sequence goes on from JBAXXF010000241.1 coordinate 1,737, forward strand.
TTGTCAGGAGACTTTAAGTTTTTTGATCCAATTTTCCTTTTCATATTTACCTTCCTTTGCCTGTCTTTTGACTGAAATACTATGCCAGCACCAAACCTTTGTCAAAACTTGATTGCCGACTACCACTTATTATGTTAGCTTTTTAATATAGATGAGGAACATAATTTTTCTAGTCCTATTTTTATCTGCCATTATAAGTAATATTTTATACGGTCAGCCTGCGTCAACACCCCAAACGACCACTGCTCCCGCCGCTCAAACGCAACAAGTACAGCCTGAGCAGCAAAAAAAAGAACCCTCAAATTATTATAACGACCCATTCTCAGAGGTTGATGCATCAGAGGACGAGGAATATGAAGAGGCATTAGACAGGTTCTACACCTTTGGACGAATACTCCACCTATCAGCATACGGACAGATGATAAACATAAGGGGCCCAATGTCGGATATATATAAATCCGGTGCCATGGGCGGAGTCCGTGTGAGCTATTTTATAGACTGGGACGTCGCCGTAACTTTTCATTTCAGTATTGGAAAGACGTCTGTATCTATAATAAACCCCAATCCGCTAACAGCCGCCACAGTTAGTACCATAACCGGCAGTGCAACGATGGCTAACGTCGGCTTGGGCATTAAATACTATATAAACTTTTATGATATCGCTAAGCCCATTGCCTACATAAATCCTGCCATTTCTGCAGGAGCAGAGCTTAATATTATGAGAGACTCCATTGATGCAGATATATTGAAGCTGGTCCCAACAATGGTGGACCCAGCGCACAGGACCGTGGCTCCAGGCCTATTCGCAGGCGTTAGTATAGAATTCCCTATATTTAGGAAGTCGATCTACCTTGGTGGAGAATTTATTTACCACTTTTCTTTCTTCCCAGCTTCCAATCCTAACGTAGCCGTAGGGCACCCTCACTTTGGAACACTGGACTATAGCGGGAATTATATGAC
>JBAXXF010000242.1:0-2680 GCA_037128035.1 bacterium
CTATAAATGTTATAGGTAAACTAAGCGGTGGTTTGGCCAAGAACCCTATAGACAACCTTACACCATATCTTGGTCAGAATTTGCACTTGGGCGGCACGGCCAGCATACCTAACTGGGTTAGACATAATTTTGGTATGGCACTTTTACTTGGCGACGTTAAGAATGACACTACACTACGTCGTAACGTTGCTGTCGAGGCTGTTGAGAACATCGTTGTAGATTCAGGCCTGATATTTGGTTTTTCCCATGGTTTTTTACAGGATAGATTGTCCATAGGTGCTGACGTTAAGTTCCTTGTTAGAGGAGCAGGTGCGCTTACAATGGATGCTGTTCAGTTGTATACAAAGAAGGCCTTTAACTTTAAGGACATAGGCGGATACGGATTTGGTGTGGACGGCGACTTAGGTGCTATGTACACATTCAACAAGGTAGCATTTTTTGTTCCTACGGTCGGTCTTACAATTAATAACATCGGAGAAACAAAGTTCCCTACAAGATTTGAGAACAACTCAGGCGTTGGGGATCTTAGCAATCAGTTCAGATTAAGAAGGAGCGTTGGCTTGGGAAGTAAATTTGAACTTCCAAGCATGTGGCGTTTCTCAAAATGGATATTTGCTTTTGACGTTAACCAGATAGGACTTGAAGGCTCTATGTTCAAGAAGATCCATTTGGGAACAGAAGCTTTATTATTTAATTTCTTCGGGCTCAGGGGTGGTATCAACCAAGGTTATTTTACCTTTGGCCTAACTCTTAACATCCCTATTATGCAGATCGATTTCTACACTTATGGAGAAGAACTAGGGAGTTCAGCCGGCTCAAAAGGCGACAGACGTATAGGATTACAGGTGTCGTTTAGCTGGTAATAGATAGAAAGATAGTTCGACAAAACAACATGAAAAAGAAAGTATTTAGATCAGGGTACGTGTCTGTGGTTGGATTGCCCAACGTGGGGAAGTCTACTCTCATAAACAGGATACTAGGGTCCAAGATAATGGCCGTATCTGACAAACCTCAGACAACAAGGAACAACATACTGGGTATATTCACCACTAAGGACTCACAGATCCTTTTTACGGATACCCCAGGCTATCATTACAGCGATAAAGACATTAATAAGTTCTTTGTAAAAGAGGCCGTTGCGGCATGCAAGAGCGCGGATGTCGTGGCTTATATTTTTGATGCTGATGCAATAAGGGAAAAGAAAGGATACGGACAGAATGACAATTTTGTTGCCGCTATAAGGGAAAAGTCAAAAGACGTAAAGATAATACCTATCCTATCCAAGATAGATCTTATTAAGACCGCAGAAATAAAAAAGATCGCCGATGATATTCAAGAAAGGTACGGCTTTGAGATCAAGGTCCTTCCGATATCGGTGACTAGAAGTCTTGGCTTAACTGAGCTTATTGCCAAAGTAACAGAGCTCTTGCCAGAAGGTCCTGTATATTATCCAGAAGAAGATCTTACCGACAGGGACCTAAGGTTCCTATGCTCAGAGATAATAAGAGAAAAGATATTTCGTTACACGCATGAGGAGCTTCCTTATTCTACAGCGGTTATCGTCGTAAAATATGAGGAGACCCCACAGATACATAGGATATACGCCGACATCTACGTTGAAAAGGATTCCCAAAAAGGGATAATAGTAGGAGCAGGCGCACAGATGATAAAAAAGATAGGGGTAGAAGCAAGAAAGGATATAGAAGCTCTTACAGAGACTAAAGTCTATCTTGAGCTCTTTGTGAAGGTCAAAAAGAACTGGACCAAGGATGAAAAGATGCTCAAGGAGTTGGGATACAAATGAAAGTAGCTATAATAGGGCGCCCCAACACAGGCAAATCAACGCTCTTCAATCGCCTGATAGGAAGGAATAAGGCAGTTACTGACGACCTGCCAGGCGTTACAAGGGACAGGCTTGTCTCTACTGTTGAACATTACGGCAAATACTTTGAGATAATAGATACTGGCGGATATGAAATAGGTAATGATCCAATATTAAAACATATAGTAGAACAAGTGCATATAGCTGTTGAAGAAGCTGACGTAATACTATTTATAGTGGATGGAAAGAATGGCGTAAATCCTATAGATAGGGAGATATCTTCAATAATCAGAAAGCAGGAAAAGAAGGTCATTCTTGTCGTAAATAAAGTAGATCATGAAAAACGTGAGTTTAGTGACTTTTATTCTCTTGGCATAGATACTTTGATGCCTGTGTCTGCTGAGCATGCACTTGGAATAGGGGAACTATTGGACGCCGTTGTTGAAATGGGGTTTAAGGATTCCGATCCTGCAGTAAGGGACCACAGGGAAAATATGAATAGCGGTTTCATGAAGATCGCTATAGCTGGAAGACCGAACACTGGAAAATCCACTCTGCTTAATTCAATAATGGGCGAAAATAGGGCCATTACAAGTGATGTCCCTGGTACTACAAGGGACGTCCTTGATATACCCGTAAAGAATAAATTTGGTGATTTTTTGCTCCTTGATACAGCAGGGATAAGAAAATATGCAAAAACAGAATCTAAGATAGAAAGTTATTCCATCATGCGCTCAAGAAAAACTATAGAATTTTCCGATGTGGCGATCCTTGTGGTAGATGGCACGGAAGGTTTTACTCACCAGGATAAAAAAGTCTCAGAGATAATAGCAAAGGCTGGGGTGGGTTGCCTTATAG
>JBAXXF010000243.1:0-2675 GCA_037128035.1 bacterium
GTTCTATTACCTTTATCCAGCCAAATTTATCTTTTATCTTTCCATTTTGAATACCAGTTATGGTGTCATAAATATTTTGAGTTATTTTGCCCGTCTTTGAGCCATTTATCACATAAGATCTCTCTTTGTATTTTAATTCCCCAACCGGAGAAATAACACAAGCTGTCCCGCAACCAAAGAACTCAGTTACCTCGCCGGATGTTATTCCATCACAAAGCTCTGTAATACTTATTTTTCTTTCCTCTACGCTGTAGCCAAGATCTTTAGCTGCAACTATTACAGAATCCCTTGTTATGCCGTGTAATATTCCGCCCGTTAGAGCAGGCGTTACGATCGTGCCATTCTTGACCATGAATACGTTCATCGTACTTATTTCATCTATATATTTTCTTTCCTGCCCGTCCAACCATAGGACCTGAGAGCAGCCTTTTTCTCTAGCTTCAGCCATCGCTTTCAAACTTGCTGAGTAGTTACCACCTGTTTTAGCTTCACCAATACCACCGGCGACCGTCCTTGCATGATTGTCGCTCACCCAGATATGGAGAGGCTTAAAGCCTTCAGGAAAATAACATCCTGTAGGCGAACAAATTATAAAAAATTTGTATTGAGAACCCGCTCTTACACCTAACACAGGGTCAGTCGCTATCATCGCAGCTCTAATATATAGGGAATGCTCAGCCTTACTAGGTATCCAATCACGTTCTTCCCATATCAAAGTATCAAGGGCATCCATAAAAAGGTTTTCATCTATTGTAGGCATGCTCATCTGTTCAGCTGACCTATTGAATCTTTTTATATTCATATCAGGTCGGAATAATACTATACGTCCATCTTCCCTTTTGTAAGCTTTTTGGCCTTCAAATATTTCCTGGGCGTAATGGAAAACCAGTGTAGCCGGAGATAATACGAACGGTTCAAAATTCTTAACAACAGGCCCGTACCATCCACCTTTGTCTTTGTCGTAGTTCATTTCAAACATTTTGTCTGTGAAGCTTGTACCAAAACGCATGTCGTTGTCGGGTGACAGCATTCCGCCTTTTTTGTAGTTAATTGCGATTTTCATTAATCCCAGCCTCCCTGTACTCCTGTCCTAAATAATATGCCGACCCTAAATAATGCATCCCAAATATCGTCTACGCCAGGTCCACCTGTTGAAATGGATTTACCTAACACAGGATGATACCTCACAAGAAGCCCCATCCTTACCCATTTTCCAAGATCAACATCCATCCCTGCACCTACGTTAAAACCAAATGCCGACGCAGAATCAGAGATCGCTCCGACCTGAACAGCGTTCCTGTATACACCAATTCCCGCAGTAAAGAACGGATAAAGTTGATCAAATGACATGCCGCTCTTTATTGCTATCGTGCCATATAAAGCGTTAGAGCTGTTGCCTGCATTACTATGAGGAGAATAGACAAAATTGATATCAAGATCGAACAGATCGGATGGACCATATGTTATATATCCGCCGTACCCAAATCCGTTAGAACCGTATTGGCTAGTTCCACCACCGGTATACCCAACTCCACCAAAGCTACCACCAAGTGATAGATCACCTTCGTCTGCACTTGCGATTGAACTAAAAACAAGAAGTCCCAATAACAATGAAAGGGTCAAAAAAGATTTTTTAATCATTCATTATCCTCCTCTTTTCCTCTTCATAATGTTTAACTTTATCTTCAAGTTCCGCTATTTTTTGTCTAAGTGCAAGAAGTTCCCTTTCCTGCATCATGCGATCTTTGTTAGCAGAATATCTCATTTTCTCTATAGTTGTTTTAAAATATTCTTCCATTCTAGAGCCGAACTCTTCAAATTTTACAGAGTCCTTATTGGTCTTGAAATAATCCCTTGTCTCCATCCAGAAGGCCTTATTATTATCCACCAGCTGCACTACCCACTTTTCTGCCTCTTCAAGCCCAGTCTTAACTGAATCTGTTGATGCGGCTATAAAGTCTGTAAGTGTGCCGGTCTTTATTACCGCTTCTAGGATACTAGAGCTGGTGCGGGTCCTCTGCTTCTTTTCAGCTTCCAGCACTATCAGGGCAAGGGTCGTCCCCGTGATGTCTTCACCCGTCTTGTTGTCTATGATCTTTACGGATATGCCGTTACGTATATGGTTAGCGACCTCTTCGATAGTAACGTACCTGCTAAGCTCTGTGTCATAGAGCTTTCTATTGCCGTACCTCTTTATTATTCTGCTGCCCGATTCTGAGTCTGAACTAAACATTTTACCTCGTTATCTTTATAAGCAGGGTCCACATCTTCCTTATCGCGCTGGCTATCTCATAACAGAATATCAATGATAATAATATAAGCAGAACAAGCATTTCTGCCCTACCTGGCAGTAAGTCCTTAATAAGCATAGGTTTTCTTTTATTTTTGAGCTCGGCCTATGTCAAGCATAAAGGCATATATCTATACCCTAAAGATTATTGGCGATTCTCCGATAAGTACTAATTATAGGAGATTCATCATGAATAAACGTGTTTTCCTGCTAGCCATCTTTGTTGCTACTTTTTCTGTAAATCTAGCTGCTTCTGATTACAGATCATACTACCACTACATGTTGGGTGACAATTATTACTTCCAGGAAGATTTTGAATCTGCCATAAAAGAGTACACAACCGCTTCCGCATATGATCCTGACTCTTCACAGATAAAATTAAAGA
>JBAXXF010000244.1:0-2672 GCA_037128035.1 bacterium
CTTTAGTCCCGTGTTATCAATGAAGGATATTACTACCCTATAAGATTTATTCTATGGGGTCAAAACCCCGTCCAGTTATTTAAAGGTGAATTTGACTATTTCAGACGAATTTAGGAACCTCATTGGAGGGCCCCAGCTACCTGTACCAGAGCTAGTGTACCCGACATGATCTCCTTCAAAATATAGTCCATTGCCGTGTCTATAGAAGAGATACACTATAAGGTCTATCGGAGGTATCTGCCCTGCGTGGGTGTGCCCTGATAGCATCAGGTCGGTCCCTAATGACACGGCCTCTTTAAAGTTAGGATAGTCAGGTTTATGAGCAAGAAGTATTACATACTTGCTGGCGTCGGCTCCTGTCAGTGCCTTTTTGAAATTGGGGCCTTCTGAGCCAAAGCGTAGACCCTGACTATCGTCAATACCAGCGATGTAGATCTTGTTGGCGATGGTCTTGCCGCTATTTACCAAAAGGTCTATGTTAGCATCCCTGATAAAACTAATGGCCTGATCTTTTCCGGCATAGTATTCGTGATTTCCCAGACATCCAAAGACGCCATATTTGCTTTTTAATTTTTTTAGGATCTCAGCTTTTTCTTTATGAAAGATTGCCCTGCCATCTACCAGATCTCCGGTAATTACTATAAAATCTGGGGATAACGCATTAACTTGTTTAACTACAGCGTCTATCCATTTTTCATCCTTTATCGTATCTAGGTGAAGATCACTTAGTTGCACAAAGATCATTCCCTTTAAACCAGCTACGTCCTTATTCACAGGTATCTCTATTTCATGTACCTTTACTGTACCCTCGTTGATATATGAGTAAATACACAAGATGCAAGCCATCAATAAAGCCGCATATGTTAAATATTCTCTCACTGTTGGGACAAAACAAGTGGCAAAGTCCTTCAGTATGAGCATGCTGAAAGATATCGCCATAACACCCAACCATATCGAACCTATATAGATCAAAGTCGCTGGCCGACCTGTAAATACGGCCCAAGGGTATATCAGGGATAAGAGTAAGAGCCCCGCCGCCAAATACATTGAGTAGGACCTAGATGTAGAAAGACCATTTTTTAGACTTAAGAAAATGTAAAGGTGGACTAAAAAATAGATCGCAAAAGCTATGGAAATAAAAAGATAGACGTTGATTGTCCTCATTCTTTGTTGGCTCCTTTAAAACGTTAGCTGATAGGCAAGGTAACTCTGAAAAAGGTTTACCCCCTGAATAGCACGTCCAAGTGAAAAGAGGAAATGATGTGTTTCATTAAAGTCTATGATACCGCCAAAATTGAACCTAGTCTCAGAGCCTCCACCTGGCTGCCGTGGTGTAAAGTGAAAAAGCTCTAGACCCAATGTGGTATCGTGCCTAAAGCTCCTTTGTATAAGCCATCCTATAAAGCCCCAGTCCCTATTCCCTGGCCCAGGATTGAACCAGTACCCGCCTCCCCCATAAGTTGTCCAGGCACCAAAGCTTTTTTGCATCCAAACTGGGATAAATGTTTGTGTATGACCGTTACCTAATCCTTTGCTATTGTTACCTGTTGGAACCTCGACCAATATGAAGGTCCCTATCTGTGGACGATTCTCTGTCTCCTGAACGAACCTATATTTTACGCCGAGCTCAGTGTCTGAATAGCCATATTGGACTGGGTTGCCTGTCTGAGAAAGAACTGCAAATGGCAGTATCACATGGAGCTGAACATTTGGTATAGCGCCGTAATTTATCTCTATTTGAGGAGCCGTGACAAGCCATGAAGACGGTTCATGCAGGGACTGGGACGCCAAATAGAATTCCCAATGTTCATATTCAACAGGTTCTGGGTCATCTGTCACGTAAGGAGGCCCAGCATAGGTAGAAAAAGATACTAAGCCAGAGAACAACAGTAGAAAAAGGACTCGATTTACATGTTTCTTAATTTTGAGCATTTGTGATCCATGTGCTTTTTAACATATTCCTGGTGCTGGATCTCAGCGTAGTAAAATTTAGTCAAAGGGTTTATTTCTGTTACTATCCTACTTTTAAAAAAGCCTGAGCTATCTAACTTTTCTTTGGCACTTTGTGCCGCAAGCCTCTGTTTTTCATCGTGATAGAAAATGGCGGATCTATACTCAGTGCCTGCATCAGTCCCCTGCTTATTGAGACTGCATGGATCATGTAACCTCCAAAAGTAGGCCAATACTCCTTCGTAGGAGATAACTTTAGGATCAAACTCAACCTGAACTGATTCTGCATGACCTGTTGCACCCTTTTTGACGTCGTGATAGCTAGGATTTTCGAGTGTTCCTCCAGTATACCCAGCTATCGTGCTTATCACACCTTCTAACTGGCTAAAAAGGAACTGCACACACCAAAAACAACCAGCAGAAAAAGTGGCGAGTTCTGTGCTCTCTTTTTCACCAAACAAGTACTTAAGGCTGGAGTATCCTTCTTTTTCCATATCCTCTTTTGGAACAAACCTAAGAGCCGCGGAATTTAGACAATATCTCAAACCCATAGGGGCTGGACCATCAGCAAAAACGTGACCCAGATGGGAGTTAGCCTTCTTACTGCGCACCTCCGTCCTTACCATGAAAACAAAATATCTGTCTTCCCTGAAGTCGACGAAACTATCTCGGATAGGCCTTGCAAAACTTGGCCAACCAGTGCCTGAATCATATTTATCGAT
>JBAXXF010000245.1:0-2646 GCA_037128035.1 bacterium
GTGCTTCTACCTTGTTGTTGAGACAATATTCCCTTATAGCCATCCAAAGTATTGCTATGATGAGGTTGCCTCTGTGCTCAGGGTGTATACATGCTCTTCCAACCTCTATGGTGCGCCTTTTTTCAAGACCAAGCTTTGATATATTGAACTCAGTAGAAGTGTAGAAACCTTCACGGTGTATTTTCCAGCTTGGATGTATCCTATACGTGGCGACGATCTTACCCACGCTTTTATCTTTTACTATAAGATGATCACAGTGTGCGTCGAATTTATCTATATCCCTTTTTGTTTCATCGTTAGCTTTTATCCCTTCGTCTAATTCCACGTTGAAGATATCGTATCTCAGCTTGTGGAGCTCATCTATCTCAGCTGCCGTGTTAGCAATGCCTATGGAGTATTTTTTTATTTCTATGGCATTTTTGGTCAAAAGTTCTTTCATTGATTGTCTATCTCCCGACGAGTTCCTTTTTTATATAGTCTACTTTTTCCTGTATAAGTTCCTGACACTTCTCTTTCATCTCATTAGCGTTCTTAAAATCTGCGGGGTACAGCAAGGGCAGTTCGTATATATAGCAATTACTTCTGGGGATATCTGTCATTTTTAAGAGATGAGGGACAAAGGATTCATCGTCTATCCAACGTACAAAATCCATCCTATCATAGTAAACAGCGATAGGTTTTATAGGACTGTTCGTCTGCTTTGCCATATAGAACGCACCAGTCTTGAAAGGACGGCATGGATTAATGGAGGTCGTGCCTTCTGCGAACATTACGACGCTATCTCCCTGTCTTATAAGTTTGATGGCCTCTCTGTTAAGGACCTCTACTGCGCTCATGGCCTTTTCGCGCACTATGAACACAGTCCTTACGAACTGTGCGCCCCAGCCTATCAGCGGCCAGCTCTTGACGGATGCCTTTGAGACAAAGAACGCCTTGTAAGTTGCGGAAATTGTCAGGATATCCCAGTATGAAATATGGTTGGTCGCTATTATCGAAGGCTCTTCTGATCTCTCACCCAGCCTTACAACCTGTATCTGATATACCCACAGAGTGAATTTTGCCCATGTGTGCATAACGAGATAGTCAAGGTTAATGCCTATGTACCTTAAAGGGTATACTATAATGGTGAGCGCGACCGTGGAACATAGCAGGGCCAACATCGCCGCCGGTCGTAGAACTTTAAAGATACTTCCCATACAGTTGAAGACATTAGTATAAGTCCTTGAGTTATGCAAGAACCTGTTATAAATTAATTTCACGTTCTAAATGTCACTGGAGAAACGATTATGAACTTTATTTGGTCCTCATCTCTTTTCAGAAAAGACAAAGATGAAGAACAGATCATTAATGCGATCAAGGGCTGTCATCTTTTCAGCGGGCTTTCTTCAAAGGAGCTGTCCCTGATACGCGCTTCTGTTCACATCAGAAAATACAACGTCGGAGAAAGCGCTTTTCAACAGCATCAGCCAGGAATGGGGATGTACATAATAGTTAATGGGAAAGTCTCTATAGAGGATGAAAGGGTCTTTGTTGATTCCAAGACGGGTGTAGAAAAAAATGAAGCGGCAAATGTCTCTACGCTGGAGGCTGGTGATTTTTTTGGTGAACTAGCACTAGTAGAGGACGAGTCGGACAGGACCGCTACAGCAAGGATAATGGAACCAAGTCTATTGATAGGTTTTTTTAAGCCCGATCTTATTCAGATAATAAATACCCGCCCTTCTTTAGGAATGAAACTTACTTTAAAGCTTGCTCAGATAATCGCAGGAAGGTTAAGACAAGTCGTTGAGGAACTGCATAAAACGAGGTTCCACAAATGATGATATTCAAGAACAGGGTAGAGAGAGAAGTAGTTCTCAGGTTCCTGTTCCTTATGGCTGTAATAGTATTTTGCGCCATGATGATATTCATTATCCCAGGTATGCTTTGGCAGGCATTGCTCTCCATAGTTGGCGCGTACCTCTTTTATCCACTCATAAATAAAATGGAAAGTATGGGCCTGGCTAGGTGGTTCTCTATACTTATAGTGTATGCTGTAGTAGCTGGAGTAGTGGTGATCATATATCAAACCTCATATACAGGTTTGATAGCTCAGTTCGAGAACTTAAGTGCAGAATCGCCAAAGATCTTTTCTCAAATACTTCAGAAGATAAAGCTTATAGAGGATAAATACTCCCAGTCTTACGTTTTCTTGAACGACTTAAAGGCCGTTGAACGTATGGAAGTCTATGGCTCTCAGTTAGCAGGAGGAATAGTAAAAGCTGTTCCCAAGCTTATATCTTCCTTTATCGCTTTTCTTATCCTTGTTCCTTTCTATACATTCTTCCTTCTTAAGGACGCAAAGGCAGTAAAGAAGTGGATCTTGGATATGCTTCCTAACAGGTACCTTGAAACAGGTGTAAAGGTCCTTTTCAATATTAACCACCAAATGCAGGGATTCATCCAGGCACGTCTTCTTGAGGCTGGCGTTCTAGGTCTAGTAGTCTATATTGGTCTTCTTATCTTAGGCGTAAAATATTCGCTGTTCCTCGCTCTTTTTGCTGCAGTTATGAACCTCGTCCCTTACCTTGGTATTGTATTGGGTGCTGTTCCTGGGATAGCAGTGGCGTACTTCTATGGCGATTCTTCAACTATATTATGGTACAC
>JBAXXF010000246.1:0-2634 GCA_037128035.1 bacterium
GTGATATCTACGGCAAGATACAACTTCAAGTATCAGACTACTCACATTATTTTATTCTGAGAACAGAAACTGGAGAGCATGTGTACTTTAGAGGCAACATGCAACTAAGCAGAGATGTGCAAGGACGTCTGGTAGATCAATACGCTCAGGTCCTAGAACCTGAGATAACAATACCGCAGGGGTATATGGCTCTAAAAATATATGACAATGGAGTGATAACAGCTAAGACGGCCATGGATGCTCAAGAGACCCAACTTGGTCAAATACAGCTAGCTGCCTTCGTGGGATCACCCAACCCTGTGGCTGACAAGACTGGCTATTATATGGAAAGCGCTGAGAGCGGAACTCCTATTTGGATGTCACCGAACGGTGGATTCTTTGCTAAGAGTCTTCTATATTGCGGAAGCACAATACCTTGGAATCAAAACAGTAACGGAGCAACAGTTACAAATACTAAGATACACCTAATATTGCAGAATAATAATTTTATCGCTCTAATAAACAACGACGGCACACGTTCATACACAGATGACGCTGTATTATCCATCGATCAGACAGGTAGACTAATACATTACGCTAGCAAACTACCTATAGACCCTGGTGTTACTATCCCTTCTGATTATACACAGCTAAATATAGATACCCTGGGAGTGGTCACTGTGCTGCAGGGTAGTAATATTCAGCCTACCACATTGGGACAGATACAGCTCTACAGGTTCGTTAACCCATCTGGTATGGATGTCTCTGCTATAAACAATGCAATATATAGAGAGACTGAGTTCTCAGGCAGTCCTATTCAGGGAGCGGCTGGCAGTAATGGTTTTGGAATAATAGAACTCTATAGTATTGGTCATAGGACGAACTGATAGTTTTTTACAGATCATAGATTGATATTAACTGTAACGGGCATTATTACCGTCGTTATACCGAACTGTTGAAGGTTCTTTTGGACGGCCATGGATGTATCGTTGTGAAGTATCTTGTGATAGAATTTATCCTGTTGGAAGGTCAACTTACCTGCAAATACAGTAGACTTTGGAAAGTCTTTTGAGGCCTGTATGCAAAGCTGTGTCGCTAGATCTATAACGTCGGTACCAACCTCGTATCTGTAGGTAGCAGGCATCCCTAGCCTCCTAACATAATCTACATACTTCTCTAACGACTGTTTGGTGCACTCTTCATGCTTTTGTAGATCTTCCCTGTCCTTGAACGAATCTGTATCCACCACACACACTGAAACAAACACGATATTCTTATACAACCAAGGAAAATTATGAAGGATAGAGAGTGTCGTCTGGACCCCAAGGCTACTAAAACCACTTACGAGCTGAATAGCTGTCATTTCTTGTGGGTCTACATCACTGTGATTATAATCGAAACCTGATGGCATATTCTCCACGACGTTGTTATCCAATTTCTTCATCGCAGCTTTAACCTTGTTATAATGTTTCTTTATCAAATAACAAATAAAGATAACCAACGATGTAACTACTATAGTAAGCCATCCGCCCTGCCCTATCTTTTCATAAGAGGTAATAACAAGAACTGTAGAGCATAGCACCAAGCCTATAAGATGAACGGGAAGGTGGTGTTTCCATTTAGGATCAGTTTTTCTGTTCTTAATGAAGAATTTAGACATTCCTAGTTCAGAGAGTGAGAAAGTAAGGAAAACGTTTATAGAATACATAACTATCAAAGTACTTATTGAACCTTTAGTATATATAAGGAGACACAAAGCCGCGCCTCCCATAAGGAGAACTCCATTTCTCATCGTTAATCTTTCAGACAAAGACGCAAATCTCCGAGGGAACCAATTATCAAGTGCCATATTAGCCATAACTCTAGGGCCGTCGATAAAACCGGTTTGCCCGGCAACCATCAGAAGAGCTCCTTCTGAAAATATCGTAACTATGGCAAGTTCACTTCCCCACGACCAATCACTATAAAGTGCTTTTGCTAGGATCGCATTCATCGTCTGCCCTTCCATGGGTCTTACATTTAAAAGCAAATAACAGACGAACAGACCACCAGCAGTTATTGCCAGAGAAGAGGCCATGTATAGCATAGTCCGTTTACCAGTTTTCACTTTGGGGTCTTTCATTATCTGAAGACCATTGGATACAGCTTCTATTCCGGTATAAGTACCACCGCCCATAGAATAGGCTCTCAAAAACAGTGCCCCCATCCCCATCCACCCAAGGGTAGAAAGCCCTGTATGGAAATCAGTCTGCACCTTTTGTGAGACAGCGTGGATCTGTGATGCATGCGAAGAGATCCCGTAGCCTATTAAAAGGATATGCGTAAGAAGAAAAATAATAAATATCGGCGTCAAAACCTCTATAGATTCTTTTACGCCCCTTATGTTCATTACTATCAGAAAGAGTATAGCCAAGATCTCAAACCCTAGCTTGTATTGTTGGTAGTGCAGTGGAAGAAAACTAAATACCGCGTTGCCACAGCAGGCTATAGAAACCGTTATAGTCAGTACATAGTCAACTATTAGAGCAGACCCTGACACAACTCCAGCCTTCTTACCAAGTGTATGGGTAGCAACAACGTATCCCCCACCACCGGTAGGGAAATACTCAATTATCCTGGAGTATGCATAAGAAATTATAAAGACGGTAAAAGCTG
>JBAXXF010000247.1:0-2606 GCA_037128035.1 bacterium
GCATTAAGTAATATGTAGATCATTAAAAGCTCAATGAACCATACAAAGAGCGACAGCAGTATCGATTTTACCAGGAGCTTTTTATCTTCTATGTGTTTAAGCGACATGAAAAAACGATAAAGACCCGCTAGTATTTTATTGGATGGCTGTTTTATCTTTTTGATATCGATTATATTGAACGCAAAAAGAAGCAGGAACACTATAGCGAATATTAGTAAGTAGCTTATTGGCTTGGTCCAAAATTCTGGAATAGGGATATGAACAAAAATTATAAGGGAGTAAAAGAGTAAAAGTATGGAGATAAGTTCCATGAATTTGTTTAGAAATAGGCTTCCAACTATGTTTGAGCGGCTGGTCTTTGTGTGTGCTTTTGTTAAAAATATCTGTGCAACCTCGCCGGCCCGGAAAGGAAAAACAATGTTAAGGAAGTGGGCAACAAAATTTATGGACACTAGCGTCCTGTACGGAATGCCATCGGATTTGTCTAAGAGCAGTTTCCATCTGTATGTCTTGAAAATAACAAGGAGAAGGCTCATACAAGCTACCAGCAGAAGGCTAAAAATGCTGAGGCCTTCTATATGTTGTAATACAGCTGATAGGTTTGCACCTCTAAAAACTAGGTAAATGCAAAACAGGGAAATAATTATTCCCAATGTATGTAAGACGTTCTTTTTGTTCATAACTACCTAATGAAATCAGATACTTTGATAAATGTGTAACCCTTATTTTTATAGAAGTCTATCACTTTTGGTAGAGCTATTAGTAGTCCGTCCTTTTGGAGAGAAGTGACGGTGTCGCTTAACCCTTTTCCGTCGTGGAATAAGAGTATCTCATTGTTGCCTGGTGCATGCGTAGCTTTTTCAAATACCCATTCATGCCCTGGTTCAGATGTGTCCCAGACCCCTCTCGTCCACGGTACTAGGGCTATCTGTTGCCTACGTAAATATGTTTTAAGGCGTAGACTCTTAAATCCGTGTGGAGCCCTGAATATTGGCCGATATTCATCGGCTTTGTTTGAATCTGCATAAATGGACCTGATCATTTGTATTGTGCCGCCCACCTGTTCCTTTATTTCCTCTAAAGAGGCTAGGTGTAGCTTTTTATGTGTGTATGTGTGAGCACCAATTTCATGGCCTTCCTTTAGAACCTGTAGAACAAGATCTTTGTTCTTATCTGCCTTTTCACCGATCATGAAAAAACTGGCTTTGACTGACTTTTCTTTTAATATCTTTAATACAGCTTCTGTAAAACCGGAAGTTGGCCCATCATCAAAAGTTAGAGCTACTAGTTTTTTAGAGTTATCAAACCTTATGGATGAGAATGGATCGAACTTTGGATAAAAAAGATATATGGCCCAAACACCGACGATTGTAGTGGGGATAAATCCGATAAGAATAGAGGATGTCAGCATAGAGATAGATAAGGATATAACGAACCAAAGGATTATATAAAGAGCTACTTTTATTTTTTGACCTATAGGCATGATTTTAAAAAACAGTATATTTACTCAGAGCGTTCTTATGACATTCTCTATAGAAGTCTATTATCTTCCCAGTAATGACCTCCCATGAGTAATTCAATGATCTTTGTCTTGCTGCTTTCCCCATCTTCTCTCTAAGGGTTTTGTCGCCCGCTAATTCCAATATTCTTTTTGCCATGTTGTCAGAGTCACCATATTTTACCAAAAACCCTTCTTTGCCGTCACTCATTATCTCTTTAAAGCTTTTCATATCAGTCGTTATGACAGGCTTGCCCGCAGCAAGACCCTCAAGGACTGTTATACTGAACGTAGCTATTTCAGCAGGGAAAACATGGATATCGGCGGTGTTGTAATAAGCAGGTCGTTCTTTGTAGATACGTCCGACAAAATGGACGTCATCCTTGTGCTCAGCCGGTATCATATCTATGTAACGCTGAAGGTATGGTCCATCCCCAGCTATTATAAGCCTTATGTTTTTATCTTCCTTAACTGCCTTTAGAAAAGCCGTTATTAGTACATCTATACCGTTCCTGGTCTCTGCTCTTCCAACAAAGAACACATTCACCTTTCCATCATTGAACTTTTCTATTTTTTCTTCCGTATTGCCGAACAAGTTAACATCTATTCCATTCGTTATAACGGTAGGTGTTCTACCAAGGTAGTGGTCTATAAGATCTCGACTTGATTCAGAAACAGATATGCAACCGTCCAAAGAGTCATAATACCTAATAAGATACTTTTTAAAAGTATCGAACCAAAAGTTACTTTTGAAATACGTATGCATAGTCCCTATGGTCAAGGTATTACTATACTTTACAGCCAACATAGGCACGTAGCCAGCCAGAGGCGAATGCGTATGAATAACATCAAACTTCTCTGACTCAAAAAGTTCTTTTAACTTTTTATCTATCCCTAGTGATATGCCTATCCTACTAAGAGAACCGTTGGAGAACACAGGTAGGTGTTGACCAAAACGTATTACTTGGCCAGGGAGCATGGAGTCATCTATCTTCTTAAGTTCAGCCTTATTGTAACCCATAGGGGCCGGTGTTATAAGTTTTACATCGTGCCCTTGTTTTGCTGCGTACTTTGAAAAATTGTAAACATGCTCGGAGATTCCGCCGAT
>JBAXXF010000248.1:0-2581 GCA_037128035.1 bacterium
ATACGATATAGCTAATTCTTTCGAAAATGTTTATTACTCTCTTGGTGTTCACCCTCATGAAGCAAAGGATTTTAACTCAGAGGTCGAAAAAGAGATCTATTCTCTCCGAACAAAAAAATGCGTAGCCATAGGCGAGATCGGCTTGGATTTTTATTATGATCATTCGCCAAGAGAAGCTCAAAAGAAGATATTTGTAAGACAGATCAATATGGCGCGTGAAATGGGCCTACCTGTCGTTATCCATATAAGGGATGCTGATACAGATGCATACGAGATACTAAAAGGTGAATACAGAGATCATTGCAACGGTGTCATCCATTGTTACTCAGGTACGAGGGAACAACTAAAGAAGTATCTGGACCTTGGCATGTTCGTATCATTTACAGGTATCATAACTTTTAATAAATCATTTAATGTTCAGGATGCTGCGGTATATGCCCCTAAGGACAGGATAATGCTAGAGACTGACTCACCATTCCTTGCGCCTATACCTCACAGGGGTAAAAAGAACTATCCAAAGTTCATTCCTATTATAGCCACAAAACTTTCTGAGCTCAGAAAGGAATCCATAGAGGACGTGGCAAAGTATACGACCTCAAATGCCATTAAATTCTTTTCTTTAAATTAGTTCTTGTTTACCAAAAAATCCGACACCGACAGAACATACAGGACCGCAGTTTCTGTCCTTAGTATATTATCGGTAAGCGAATATGCTTTTATCTTGCTTGCATTAAGTAGTTCCACCTCGTCTGGAGAAAAGCCTCCTTCAGGTCCAATTATGAATAGATGAGATCTTCCTTTTTTAATTAGATCATTATTAAGCTTTTCTACTCCGAAATGGAAAAAGGCCTTCTCATCAAAATCTTTATTGCTTATGACATCTTCTATCTTTACCACATTCCTTATTTCACACTTGAATGGTCTTTCGCACTGGGATAAGGCTTGGTCGGCTATTTTTTGCCATCTGTCACAGAGCTTAGGATAGGACTCTGATCCATATGGTCTTGAATATCTGCTTTCTATAGGGATTATTACGTCGGCACCAAGCTCTACAGCTTTCTCTACCAAAAGATCAAATCTTTCTCTTCTTATTAGGGACACCGCTACGCCTATTAATGGTTTCTCCCTCTTTACTGTTTTGATCGACCTGGTCCTAAAATCCTTATTCTTACCGTTACTGAACATTTCCGCTTCTACTATAGATCCCTTACCGTCTATGAACTCAACAGTATCTCCGTCGTCTAATCTAAGGACATTCTTTATCCTGTGCAGTAATTCATCTGGCACATCAAGGATAGAGCCGACAGGAACGGATGGATCAAGGTTTTCTAAGAAAAATCGTCTCATGATCAATTGTGCGCTTTTAGGATATTATCTATTATTATGCTTGTTGATATGCCAGGAAGAAGTTCAATTAGCTTAACATGCCCACCATAGGTCTTAACAAAATCTTCACCAACGACTCCCTTATCCTTCCAGTCAGCGCCTTTTACTAATATATCCGGTTTGATCTTTTTTATAAGATCAAGAGGTGTATCTTCTTCAAAAAGCATAAGGTGGTCTATACTACTAATGCCTTCCAAAAGTCTTATTCTATATTTTTGTGCGACCACAGGACGTTTGTCGCCCTTTATCCTTCTAACTGAATTATCACTATTAACCCCGACAATAAGAACATCGCCAAGGGCCTTTGCTTTTTCAAGATAGTCTATGTGACCTGCATGTAGGATATCAAAACAACCGTTAGTGAACACGATGGTCTTTTTCTGCTTTTTGAGCTCTTCTATCAGTTTTCCTATCTTAATATCATCTACGAATTTCATTAGTCGTTCATCACTAACCTTGTCTTGGTTATAACGTTATGAAGGCCGAATAAGCCCAATGGTGGTATACAAAAAAGCAGAGTCCTTAATATCATGGTTGAGAATTTTGGCTTCTTATTCTCTGAATCTACAACTTTAACGTTCAGGAACATCTTACCAGGTGTTTGTCCGATAAGTCCTTCAAAGTACGCAAGGTAGAAAACAAAAAGGACGGCATATAGACCGCCCAACATCCAAGTAATATTATTGATGCTGGTGATATTAGTGAAATACATAGCGCCGTAAACAAAACCCACCATAGCCATACCAACGACACAAAGATCCGTACAAAAAGCGTAAACCCTTCTTATGACGCCCGCAGAGACTCCTACACTTGTGAAAGCACTATAAGCTCTCTCGTTCGTGCTCGAGCTTGTGTTCGTGTTCGTATTCATATTCATTCCAGTGCTCATTCCGGAGTTCATGTTATTATTCATGCTTGGGTTTTGATTTAAACTTGTGCCAGAGGAGTATGATGTTGCAAACTCTTGAGCTTTCTTCCTTGAATATTCTTCCCTAAGTCTGGCCTTTTCTTCAACGCTTATATTATATCTATCCGGTGCTGGTTTACTTTCTGGAGCTTTCCTATATTCAGTTATCCTTCCAAGTATCCTATCTATTTCGTTGTCCGTAATAAAGTTATTGGTCATACCCTTGTCCCTCCATCCATGCCTGATTCGGGGCCAATTATAGAACAAAAAGGCCCTACTATTCAAGGA
>JBAXXF010000249.1:0-2574 GCA_037128035.1 bacterium
TTCTATCTTAGTGATCTCTGTACTTATCTCATCTACTGCTTTTTCAAACACAAAAGAAATGAAAACCATTGGCATCATCGGCGGCGTCAGCTGGGTGTCATCTGCTGAATATTACAGATCAATGAACGAGATGGTCCAGCAAAAACTTGGTGGACTGCATTCTGCAAAGATACTTATGTATTCCATTGAATTCGGGTCTTTTTCTGAGCAAGAACGTCTGGCAGATAAAGGAGACTGGAAGCCCTTAAGGAAGACGATGATAGATGCTGCACAAAGACTTAAAAGAGGTGGAGCGGATTTTATTGTAATAGCTTCCAACACGATGAATTCAACTGCTGATATGCTTCAGTCAAAGGTAAAGATCCCTGTTCTTCATATCGCTGATGCAACAGGCGCAAAGGTAAAAAAGACAGGACTAAAGACCGTGGCATTGCTGGGCACATCGTATACCATGGAGCAGGCTTTTTACCGTGATCGTCTAGAAAAGAAATATGGTCTTAAAGTGGTTACTCCTAACAAGGCTGAAAGGGACTACATAAACGCAGTTATTTTTGATGAACTGTGTGCAGGAAAATTCTATAAGAAGTCAAAACAAGGATACGTTAAGATAATCAACAGGCTCATAAAAGAAGAGGGTGCGCAGGGCGTAATACTTGGCTGTACAGAGATCCCACTGCTTGTTAAGCAGGAAGACGTTAGCGTGCCGGTCTTTGATACGACACAAATACACTCAGAGGCAGCAGTTAATTATGCTCTGGGGATAAAAGAATAATACATAAGTCTGTGCTTCGCTTTGCCTTTTCTCCCAGTTTGGTGTAGTTTAAGCCCCTGAGGGCCATTCCATGGAAACAAAGTTCAAGAAGCTCACGCCTGATCTTATGGTCACGGATGTGGGCAAGACCGTAAAATTCTATACAGAAAAGCTTGGCTTTAAGTTGGCTATGCTTGTTCCAGAGAACCAGCAAACAGCAGAGACAGTGCTTGTTGATAACAAGAAGTATGTTTACGCAATGGTGGTCAGGGGTGAAGTGTTCATGATGTTCATGAGCAAGGATGCCTATGCAGAGGATGTTCCTGCACTTAAAGGAGCTTCCATTGGTGCGTCTGCGACATTGTATTGTGATGTTGATAATGTTGACGAGCTTTATAGCTCCTTTAAAGAGAAAGGGGTGGAGATAGTTAAAGATCTTAACGTGACCTGGTACGGGATGAGAGAGTTCTATATCAGGGACTGTAACGGGTATGTTCTGGGGTTTGCAGAGAGGGCGTGAGAGGCTTTTGGTCTCTAGTGTGGAGGTTTCGCAAATGATTAAGAGGATTAAAGAAATAGAAAATATAGGTGTCTTCTCATCTTTTACAACAGGAGCATCTATGGGCCTCGAAAAATTAAATTTTATTTTTGGTTTAAATGCTTATGGGAAGACCACGCTAACCGATATTTTTCAATCATTGAAATACAATGATAATTCATTTATTATTAAAAGAAAGACAATCCCGAAAATGTCAACAAAACAAAAGGTAACCTTGTCAATAAAGGAACAAGTGAGTGGCTCAGAACAAGATTTGATCTTTCAAAATGATAATTGGGGAAAAAATTCTATTGCCCAAAGATTAGAAATTTTTGGACCAGATTTTATACATAAAAATCTTTTTACAGGCTCGATTATTGAGAGAGGAAATAGAGAAAACTTTACTCAGTTCATATTGGGAGAACAAGGTGTTAAACTGGCAGAGACAATAGCGCAAAAAAGGCAAGACTTAGGTAGTAAAAAAAGGGGTCTGAAGAGTTTAATACCTAAGTTTGTTGTTGATAAATCTGAGGCGGAAATCAAGAAATTCTTAGATTTTCCCATTGAAAATCTTATAAAGGAAGATATTGAAAAACAAATATTGGAAAATAAAAAAGATTTGTTAAAAGAGAGAGAGCGACTAGCAGAACCTTCTAAAATTACCAATCTTAAAGAACCTGAAGGTGTTCTTCTTCTAAAAGATAGCTTAATAGATAACATCGCTTCAGTTAATGCTTTGTTATCGGAAGATTACCAAAGTATTAAAGAAGATAGTGTTAGCAGATTGAACAAGCATCTTGAGGCTAACTTCACTAATACTATAAATGCTAAAAATTGGATTAAGTCAGGCATGGGGTATTGCAAGGGGCATCAGAACGGAGGTTGTCCTTTTTGTGGGCAAGGATTAAGTGGCGCGAAAGAACTAATAGAGTTGTATAATTCGTATTTTGATGATGGATATAACACCTTTATTAATAGAATATCAACAGGCTTGAGTGACGAGTTGAGTAAGATTGAAAATGTTAATTATAATAGAAAGCCAGCTCTATTATCAGCTTTGAGCATTATTAACCGATATAAAGAGTTAATTAAAAGCGAAACTTTTTTGAGTAGATTAAAGGAGTTTGAAGATTTAATTACTTTAATAGACGAAGATAACATAGTCGCTGATAAAAATAATGTTTTAAAAGATCTCAAGGTTAAAACCGAAGAAAAGAAGCAGAGCCCTTATAAGAAAATAGACAGTGTTAATTCTGATAATTTGAGCCGAGCATTAACTAAATAT
>JBAXXF010000250.1:0-2557 GCA_037128035.1 bacterium
ATCACCGTCTATAGATATATGAAAATATACCTTCTTCCAATCAGGCAGTTCTATACTGCCGTTAGTGACTATCAGGTTGTGGGTGAAAAGATGCATGTACTTCTCTATCACATCCTTTCTTAGGAGAGGCTCTCCCCCAACCCATGTAGCACTGTAGAGGAACGGGAACTTGGACTTTAGCTGCTTGAACCTCTTTCCCCAGTCCTCAATGGACAGCTCTTCTGGGTGCTCAGTACGGTAAAAGTAGCAGTGTTTGCACCTGAGGTTACACTTCTTAGTAACATCTACAGACACAAAGCTCCCTTTGGGAAATCCCGCAAAGAAAAAGAACATTCTGGGCAGAAGGAACTTCCTAAAGAATGGAACCCTTATTTTCTTGTGCTTTCTTGTAGCCACAATCTCTCTCCACCTGGTGAAAGGGATTATTTATCAGTTTTCGTGGACTTACAAGAAAATTATTGACCACCCGCCAAAGGTATGTTTTATAGTAAATCTCTCAAAGAGCGGGGCTAGCTCAGTTGGCTAGAGCGCAACCTTGCCAAGGTTGAGGTCGCGGGTTCGAACCCCGTGCCCCGCTCCAAATCTGAAAGAGGGACTATTCCCCCGAATGAAGAAAAATCAACCGTCATTGCCTCTTATAAAGATCCCTGCCCCCTTTGCCAGCTTGCCTGTATTCTCAATATCTGAACTTAGGGACCATTTAAGTCATCTTGTAAAAAGTCACTTTTCTACACCTATAATAATCAGGGGAGTCATATCGTCTGAGCCTAAACTTTATCCGTCGTTCGTGTTCTTTGACATCCGTGATGAGCAAAAGAACATGTCCTTCACCCTCTATGGATATATTGGTAACTTCTATAGCATAGAGAAAAAGCTGAAAGCCACGGGGGCTGTTGAAAGACTTGCGGAAGATGTTCCGGTAATGTTGATAGTTGAACCTATTATAAGTTCTCAAAAGAATATAAGTATCCGTCTTAGTATTGTGGACGTAATACCTGAATATACTACTTCTATATTAGCAAGTGCTAAAAATATAACTCTTAATAAATTAACAGAAGAAGGCCTGATAGATCTTCAAAAACAATTGGAATTACCGACGTTGATAACAAACGTGGGTCTTATAACATCAGACCAGGGAACTTCTGTGCAGGACATAACGTCCGCAATAGGCCCTGCCATCAGGTTCTATAATATAATTTTTCAATCCGTAAGGGTCGAGGGAACTACGGCCGTATCACAAATAGTTGAGGCCATCGGCAAGTTCAACAAATATAGAAAAAGACTTGATATAGATATCATATTAATAGCAAGGGGCGGCGGTAGTAATGTTGACCTTGCTTCTTTCAACGACTATGAAATGTGTAAAGCTGTCTGTCTTTCCAAGATACCTATTATAACGGCCATAGGACATGACAAAGATGAACACGCCATAGAGCTCTGCTCTCATCTTACACCTATGCCGTCAACACCGTCTGGTATCGGTACATTCCTGAAACAAAGAGCACATGAAGTCAAAGAGGACCTTGAGGTCTCTATTCAGGAAGTAGCCGCTGAAATGGTGGAAAAATTAATGAAAGAAGAGACCCTTGTAAAAAGTCATCTTGCCACTGTTCTTTCATCCATCAAAAGCGCCTTCCGTGTCCAAGTAGTGAAACTGAAAAATGCTGTTGAATCCATTGCCAGAGAGACCAAGCGTATCTTTGACTATAGCGATGAAAGGATAAAAGAGCTCCTGAGACTATTGGATGCCTATGATCATAGCTCTGTCCTTAAAAGAGGGTATTCCGTAGTATGGGACCAGGATAAAGTAGTAAAGAGCAAGGAAGAAATGCCTGAACTTGCAAAAATAGAATTTGTAGATGGTAAAGTGAGTGTAAAAAAGCTTACCTAGCGCGTATAGTTATTACCATTTTGATATCGGACATGCACTTGTCTATCCCCTCAAGAAGTATCTTCTTGTCCATCCGTACAACGTCATCAATAGGGATTATTAGAACTGCCGAGTTATAAAGACGCTGTGATATATCCACCAACGAATTGATATCTACCCCGGCAAACACAAGTTTATCCACATTATCCAAAAGAATAACTAGCAGAGAAAGAGCTGAAGAGGTGCTTTCATACCTCTCCTCAATTTCCTTTTTCCTTAGATTTTCCATTTTGAATATTTCAGAATAGAATAACTGTGCGGCAACGGCTATGTCGTCATCCGTATACTCTCCATTATTCTCCTTGTTACTTCGCATTATCCGGAGCGCATATGAAGCAAGTTTGTCGCTGGGGACGTTCACTGACAGGTCGGTCATCACGTAAGCGGATAAGACAGAATTGAACTTTGTTTCATCAAAGAACGACTCTTTATCCTTTAACCAGTTCTTATAGACTATCCATCTGGCTTGATAGATAGTACTAGCATCCAGGCTGCCTAATTGATCTTCCTGACCCTCTACGCTGGATATCAGTTCCTCTATTTGAAGATTAAGTTTCTTAAGATATTCAGTATCTGTATTTTCCCTGTATTCATTTACAAGTTGCTTAAGCTTTTTTATTCCCTGCT
>JBAXXF010000251.1:0-2530 GCA_037128035.1 bacterium
GGTTACATATATAAGACGGACAAGAGGATCCCTGCGGACAGGTCGGGGCGAATCCACTTGGCCATCGGAACTTTCTAATGAAGATATCAGATATAAGGATACCAGAGGACCTGATCGCACAGTATCCGATGCCGGAAAGGGAAAAGTGCAGATTACTTTGTCTGGATAAAAGCACAGGCTCTATCAAACACATGGTCTTTGAAAATGTAATATCTCTATTTAATAAAGATGATCTTGTCGTTTTCAATAATTCCAAGGTCGTTAAGGCAAGGTTCGATGGAGCAAAATCCACGGGAGGCAAGGTCGAACTTTTTCTTATACGCCCTGTAGAGGGAGCAAAGGGCTCGTGGCACTGCCTGATAAAAGGAAAGAACATACAGAAAGGCACCATCATATCGATAGGTGGTTCTGACCTTAAGGTGGAGGTTGAGTCACATGAAGACGATGGGACCTTTGTTGTCAGCTTCGATGATAAAATAGATATCTTTAAGGTAATGGAAGATCTTGGGCGTCTTCCTTTACCACCATATATAAAAAGAATGCCCAACATGGATGACAATAGATATTATCAGACCGTTTTTGCAAATGCAGAGGGTTCCGTTGCAGCGCCAACGGCGGCGCTCCACTTTACAGAGGGTCTTGTAGATAAGATGCACTCCAAGGGTGTTAACACTGGTTTTGTCACTCTGCATGTGGGTTATGGGACCTTTAGTATGATAAGGGATATTGATAACCACATTATGCATGATGAGTTCTATTCAGTTTCCGAAACTCTGGAGCAAAAGATAAAAGAATGCAAGAGCAAGGGTGGAAAAGTGTGGGCGGTGGGCACTACTGTTGTCAGAACACTTGAGACCGCCTTCAATAAAGACCTTAACCTTGGGCGTCCGGCAGGTTTTACCTCATTGTTCATAAGGCCAGGCTATGAATTCAGGGTAGTAGATGCTATCATAACCAACTTTCACCACCCAGAGACCACTCTTATATATTTGGTATCAGCCTTTGCGGGCATCGATAACATAGTAAAAGCCTATGAGGATGCAGTTAATAAGGAGTATCGGCTCCTGTCTTACGGTGATGCTATGGCCATAATATGATAGACTTTTATGGCGAATTAAAATATGTTCCTTAGTACATTTTAAGGAGAAAAACCTAATGAAGATAGTTGTTATAGGTTCCGGCTATGTAGGGCTTGTGGCAGGAACATGCTTTGCGGAAACTGGGAACGAAGTTTGCTGTGTAGATATAGATCAGGAAAAGGTTAACCGACTTAAAGATGGTGATCCTGTAATATACGAGCCAGGGCTTGAGACACTTTTAAAAAAGAACATAAAAGCCG
Source organism: bacterium (assembly GCA_037128035.1). Classification (GTDB taxonomy): domain Bacteria; phylum Bdellovibrionota; class JAFGOL01; order JAFGOL01; family JAFGOL01; genus JAPLFT01. The sequence goes on from JBAXXF010000251.1 coordinate 1,340, forward strand.
GGCGTCTAGAATTCTCAACTAGCGTAAAGGAAAAGGTCGGAGATGCCGACGTTGTTTTCTTGGCAGTAGGCACACCTACAGACAAGGATGGTTCCGCAGATCTTTCATATCTTTTTAATGCTGCAAAAAGCATAGCCCCAGAGCTTAAGGGCTACACTCTCATAGTAAATAAATGTACAGCCCCAGTAGGGACTGTGTACAAGGTGAAAGATATTTTAGCAACAGGTGCCAAGAGCGGTTTTAAGTTTGATGTTGCATCGAACCCTGAATTTTTGAAAGAAGGGGTGGCTGTTCAGGATTTTCTTTATCCTGACAGAGTTGTTATCGGCGTTGAAAGTGAGAGAGCGGCGAAGATACTGCATGAACTATATGAGCCTTTTGTGCTGAACGGTAATCCTATACACACAATGGATATTAAATCGGCAGAGCTCACAAAATATGCATGCAATTGTTTTCTTGCGACTAAGATCTCTTTTATGAACGATATGGCAGCACTTTGTGAAAAAGTGGATGCGGATATAAATTCGATAAGGGCGGCAATGGCGACTGATCATAGGATAGGTAAGTCTTTTCTTTATTGTGGTGTAGGTTACGGCGGGTCTTGCCTTCCAAAGGATGTTCAGGCTCTGGTTAGCACCGCCTCTGAGCACGGCCTAGAAATGCCTATAATAAGATCTGCAGAAAAGATAAACATGTTGCAGAGGAAAAGATTCCTACAAAAAGTAATAGATTATTTCAATGGCGATGTGAAAGGGAAAGTAATTGCTGTGTGGGGGCTTGCGTTCAAACCTCAGACGGACGATATGAGAGATGCGCCATCAATATATATAATTGAGGAACTTATAAAAAGGGGTGCTGTAGTAAAGGCAACAGACCCTGTAGCAATAAAAAACGCGAAGCAATCCATCAGGGGTGATGTGCAGTACTTTGAGGATCACACAGACGTCTTAAAAGAGGCTGACGCGTTACTAATGCTCACAGAATGGAATGAGTATAGAAGTTTTGATGGAGAAAGATTGAAAGAATATTATGGCGGAGGCGTCATCTTTGACGGAAGGAATATTTGGCATCCCGAAGATATAAAGTCCGCAGGGTATGATTATTTTGGTGTGGGAAGGAGTTGAAGGATTTGAAGACCGTTCTTGTTGCAGGCGGCGCAATTGGAACTTACAATGACAGTGAATATGTTGC
>JBAXXF010000252.1:0-2516 GCA_037128035.1 bacterium
CTTTAAACGAGACATCCTTTTTAAGATATAGGGCATTGTACATATAATAATTAGAGATCACTGCCTTGACGTAATTCCTTGTTTCCACGTAAGGGATATTCTCTATGAACTCGATGTTATCATATTTTTTCCCATACCAATTAATCCATCTTGTAAGAGCGTCATCCCCAGCATTGTAGCTTGCCAGGACGTAGATAAAATTATTATCATATTTTGTCAGCAGTGTTTTCAAATAAGATGCAGCTAGCTTTATATTCTTGGCTGGATCCGTTAAAGACTTTGTTTTGATCTTAGGTTCGATCGACAGGGCTGTATCAGGCATTAACTGCATTAGGCCAAGGGCACCCGAACTTGAGACAGCGTTCTTGTTGAAAGCACTTTCCCTTTTCATTATTGCCAACATTATAAAAGGTGGGATACCGGAATCGTCCGAGAATTTTTTTACGTTATCAAAATATAGTTTAGGGAAATGTGTTTCTGCATGCTCCTGGGAAGCATAGCCCTTTAGGCTGTTCATCAATTTTCCTGCGGCCATTATGGTCATCTCTGGACTAGATGAATATTTATATATGCTGGTGATCAGATCGATATATCCAGGGGATAGTTTATCAAGATTTATATTAGAAAGTTCTTTTACAGCTCCATCCACAAGCCCAGCCATCACAAGCATTATGGCGGTCCTTATGCTCTTGAGTTCCTGAGGTGACACAGCTTCTGCAGAAGTATCCAGAGGTTTGATGTTCTTATTGATATGTTCAGAAAGGCTGATCCCATCCTTCTCCATGGATATTAAAGCATAAAAGGAGTAAGGGAACCTTTCTACCAATTCCTGACGAGTGGCTTTTGCATCATCCATCCTCGACTTTTTTTCTAGGCATTGCGCTTTAAAATACAAAGCCGCGGTGACGGACCAGTCATAGTTGTCCTGCCCCTCATCGATATATCTTGTGAATAGTTCTATGCAGTCTGAGTAATTAGAGTCTGCCATTTCTAGCCATGCGTACTTGAACAAAGAACGCTGATAGTAGGTACTCTGTGGGAATCCATCCACTATTTTTTTATAATATTTAATGGCGCTGCTGTCCTTGCCTGAATCTTCCTTCAATGTAGCCATCAGATAGACACCTTTGTCATGCTGTGGATATTTATCCAAGACAACATCCAGTACTTTTTCTACCTCATCCAAACCTGATTTCTGAAAAAGTTTTATTACAAGTTTATCTAGATAGTTCTTGTCATAATAGGCAAGCATGCTCTTGTAGTAAGAGACATCCTTCTCCTTACTTATTATCGAGTTCTCTATATAGCTATATGAGACATCGTAGAATCTTTTGTTGTATGTCCCTAGAGGGTAATCCTTAAGATATTCTATGCTGAGCTCTTTTACCTTTGCAGAGTCCCTTATGACAACCGCATCTTTTACGGAGGCTATAAGGTCACCTTCTGTTTTCCTATATTTAGATTGGTCACCTACATCTTTGGTAGTTATTTTGTAACTTGCCAAAGCATAAAGGTCCGTTCTGATCTTATCTGGCAATGTATCGAACAATTTTTTGGTCTCTACAGGAGTGAACCTTCTGTTAAGATCAAGCATTAGGCCAAGGGTCATCTCTTTATTGTTGATCGAGTAGTTCTTTATAAGATCGAACTCTGAACGAAGGTCCGAATATCCTTTTGCCCTAGCCCTTGCATAGTAATCAAGGGAGCTATCAAAATTCTTGGACTTGGCCAACGCCAACGCTATCTTGAATTCAAACTCAGGAATAAGGTTCTTCACATCATCGGAGAGGCCACTTGCGCCATTATTAGAGACTGAATATAGATCTTCTAAACTTTTTTTGAGGAGCTCTGGACTATTTGAGAATTCAAAAACAGAAGCGCTCCTATAATATTTTATATAATCACCCAGATATGGGACATTGGAGACCTTGCTTAGGACTTTGTAAGCTTCTGCGTATTTTTCTTCTTTGTAGTAAGCTACACCAAGTGAGAATTGCAGAAGTGACTTATATTTTTTTTCTGATAATAGTCTTTGTTTTATCGGCTCTGACTTTAGTTCCTTGATCATGGGGGCCTGAAGTCCAGGCAACAGATCAGACTTTGAACCTGACTTTGCGCCATACAGTGCGGTACAGAATAAAAGGCCAAGTGCTAACGATCTTAAGAACATCTGTTTAACCCTCTTTAAAAATGATCTCCACTGGATTCCCTACGAACCCGAACTCTTCTCTTAGTTTTCCTACCAGATATTTCTTATAGGAACTATGAGTAAGCTTTGCCCTTTTCCCGCAAACTATGAAACGAGGGACGGCAGCATGCTCTTTTGAAGCCTGCACCATGTATTTTAGTTTTACCTCTTTCCCGCCGGACAAAGGTGGTGTTTTATAATTCGTAACTTGTTTGAAGAACCTGTTCAGCTCTCCTGTGCTCACCTTTTTAATTCTTTCTTCATATATTTTCTTTACCTGTCTGAATACTTTATCAAAGTCCTTATCGTATTTTGCGGACATGTACAT
>JBAXXF010000253.1:0-2516 GCA_037128035.1 bacterium
TACATCAACAGTGCAAACCACGGTAGCTACAGAACAACCTTCAGGCTTTGAGAAAGATTTTTCGGCAGCCTTTGAAGACTCAACAGCTAAGCCATTCAGTGACTCAAGCGGCACCTTGTACAATTCTTTTAAGTTCATTTTCAAATATAACATTACAGATAATATTAACGTAAAATCCGAACCAGGATTTGACTGGCAGTGGAAGAACAACCCTAACGTACTATTCAAAGATCTGCCATTCGCCTTGAACCATGGCTGTTTGTACTATGCAAGCAACAAGATAATGGATTTTAATTTGAGTGGATCTTTTGTTGTATCTCTACCAACAAGCAAGGGATCTCAAAAGGCTGGCGTACTAAGTTATATTATAAGTAACGTAGTTGGTAAGGTCGGCTTTGATAACAACGATGGAAGTTTAACGATAACACCCGAGATAGCTTACGCGATAAGAAAATATGCTACTTCACAACCAACCGCAACAGATCAAGCAAGTTTTGACTCGCTAGCTGACGGGCAGATACAGTCATTCGGAGATGATGTTCATCAGTACGAAAAATTAAATCCTTATGACCAGTACACTGTAAGTTTGAACACTAGTTTTTGGCATAAGATAGCTGGTATATTTAGCTTCGCTACATGGGTTAAGATCATTGATACAAAAATGTATGGAGATTATGTAAGTGTAGGCGGCGTAACAAGGACGATAACACCTGAATCATGGAACAATAATATTGAGTTCTCACAAGAGCTTAAATTCAAGTTCAACGACAGACTGGTTCTTAAAACAGGTATAGCCTCAACAGGTGCTTTGAATGGGTTTAAGCCTTTTAGCGCAAGCGGGACCAACAACGTAACATGGTGGGTCTCAGTGAAATACGACTTCTTTAACGTAACTGATCCATTTTAGAGCTGAGCAAATTGACGCGATCGGTTTTGTCCAAAACTTATACGACAAACCAGGAATTTTACACTGTTAGCTTGGTCTCCATTTTAAATAACTATACGTTTTAACTGGGAATAGCTTGAAAAAATCTACCCGGTACGGTAATTGCATAAAATTGCTTGGTTTCGTCCAAGGTACAGATGCGTCTAAAGAGGAGAGCTTAAATGAATCGTAATTTTTTGGTCGTCGCAGTTTCTATATTTATTCTGAATTCAGCTCAAGTAATGGCTCAGAACTATAAGATCACCAGCAGGACCACAGACACTGGTAAAGAAGAAACATACACAGATAAATCAACTGGCGAAGTAAGGAAAGAGATAACATACAACGAGAATGGTATAAAGACAAAGACCCTAGAAATAACGAACGGCGAGCAAGGTCGGATCTACACGAAATATGACGGAAATGAGAACTTAGTTTCCGTTACCTATTATGACAAGGTCGGCACCGTTATACAGCTTGATACATGGGCAAAGGACGGTTCAAAAACATCCAGGACTTATGTTAACCCTCACGACCTTAAGACCTACAGAATGATCAAAAAGATATATTCTACCGATGGTGTAACATTAACAAGCGAAGATGTATACGTGCCTAGTGCAAGTGCTATCTCACAATATGAGCACATGTCCGCAGGGCTCAATATCTCTGAGGGCGATCTTGTTAAAGCAGACAAGGCCACTTTGGAACTTATTGAAAAAACAAAAGCACTTGGGCCTATAATAGACAACAAGACAGTAATAAGCTCTGCAGAAACAAATTACCCGTCAGTTGTTTTACCGTGGTCAATGCTTCCTCCTATAAACAAACCTGCTCCAAAATCTAATGTCGTTGAAGTTCCATTTGGAGCTCACCACTACTACACACCACAGGGAGATGACAGCAAAGAATATGATGAGATCATAAACAAAAAGGTCGTTACATACAGTGATAAAGGGACAGGAGCCATCGTACACATAATAGTATATTCAGATGACGCGCGTACAATAAAGAAGGAAGAGAGCATATATAATGATAAGGGAAAAGAGGTCCTATCTAGGGTCTATGGAGTAGATGGTTCTAGTATAAAGAACGAATACATAACCGAATATTCTGCCGATGGCACAACACTTATAAAAACAACGTATAAAGAATATAGACAGGATGGATCATTGTTCAAACAAAAAACAATGAATGAACAGGACAAGTCTGAAGTAAATGAAACTTACAGGAAGGATGGACAGACGTTATCATACAGATCGGTCAGGGAACAAACAGACATGGGAATTAGCGTAATAGACAGGGAAGAGACTTGGTACGCGAAGGATGGAAAAACGCCAGCAAAGACCCAGTCTGAAAAAACGGAAGCAAGTAACTCTTATTTTAAGGTAATAAAATATTTATACCCGAACGGACAAGCAAAAGAAGTAGAAGTCTTCACAAAACCAACTGGTGTATTGTTTACCGTGAACACCACTACATATAATGAGGCAGGAGAGGTAACATCCGAAAAAACAGAGACAGGTGATCTTAATATTGTAAACAAGAACTTTGACATGCATACCCCAAACACAGAACTTCCTCTATACGAATA
>JBAXXF010000254.1:0-2498 GCA_037128035.1 bacterium
CCTTTAGGGTACTCAAATTCTTTCTCTATGAGAGCAAAGCAATGTTTTGTTCTGCTGTTGGTGTCATCATGTGTATCATCTGAACTAACACCGCTCTTCGATTGTTCTACTTGTGTCACATGATATGTCTTTATTGCTTTCAATATTTTTTCCAAAGAACCATTTTTTATAACATCATCGAGATCAAGTTTCTTGTGCCTTTCTTTTTTACAGTAAGGAAGCCAATTATTCTTCTCCGGAATAAACTGGAATATTTTGTTGAAGTTACAATTTGGGGCGGAGCACCTAAAACGTTTAATAAGTGGTTGTTCCTTGCCCAGGTAGAAGCCATGAGATCGTAGCCTTATTGAACAAGAGATCCCTTGCTTAGTGTAATGCGGACATGCAATGCTTATTTTAGATGGTCTGCCCATATTTACTCCTATTCAACACAAGTGTACATTAGTACTGTTTTTTGTCCACTTGTATGTAAAAGCGCCTCTTTGTTTGTCTGTATAACTTTCTACTAAAGTAACTTTTGTGTTTTCTATAGTATCACAGTACCTAATAGTATTCAACACATTTTACTATAGTATAAATTATATTTCTTTGTTTCTCCCAAAAATAGCCAAATTCAAAACTGTTAAGTAACCGCATGATGAGCAAAAAACTACATGTGGACAATTTTTCAACTCTTTCAAAACAAGAACGTATCGAAGCAATTGCAGCGCTCTTGCTTACGGGAGCTATGCGACTTTTAGAGAAAGAAGCCTCTGTAGAAGTTTTGCCATTAAATAAAAAATTGGAGGATACACAGAATGAAGAAACACTTGCCGGTCAAACTGAAGAAAAAGGTCAAAGAGAGCTTGGGTAAACAAAGCGGGGTTGTTGATACCTCTATATCATCAACATTCGACAGTCAAAATCCATTTGTAAGTTATGAATGGATAGAGTCACTTATGAACAACAAGGCTGAATATGGTACAGGTTGTATAGATAAAATTAGAATTAAAATACCTGAAGGTAAAATAATTCAAAGCTTTTTAACATCCAGTTGCATTCGGGGAAGTCATTATATTAACAACGGAACTTGTTACATATATAATGAAGTTCCTTTTACTGTTTTAAACTATGGTCGTGGTTTTAATACACTGGATGTAAATCCATCTAAATTTCCAAGTTTTAAAAAGTTCAGATCTTTCTGCAAGCATATATATGGAAGCATTAAAGTAGGAGAGATTACTCGACTTGACTGTTCTGCCTTGTTGCCATCATCAAATTATCCTGTGCAACTTTTTGAATTATGTTGTTATGTCGAGCGTAAGAGGAAGCATCATGGTTATGCAGATAGAAAGTTTGACTATAAGAAAGGGAAGTTAAGCGGGGTAGATTGGGGCGGATATCCTCACAAAGTCCAAGCCTACGATAAAGATAGTAGCCCACACTATAAAGGCGTTAGACCCATAAATATAACTAACTTCGAAGTTCAAATTCATAAAAAACACATTGTTGACTTGCTTGGAATAACTAATTTGGATGATCTACCGTTGTTAATGAAAAAGAGCCCGTTCAAGAGGATACACTTTGCGGATGTATTCAGAGCAGGCAAGGTAATAGGACACTCAGACAAGGAACGCTTTGAATGGTTAATGGATACTTGCAAGAATTTTGGGCTCCATAATACTAGGGCTCGTATTCAAAAACAAACACAGAATTACTACAGGGATTATCAAAAGTTTACTATTCCATTACGTGTTAGCAGTGAGCACATTTTTCTGAAGAAGATTATTCTAAAAAGCTTCCGCAAGGGTATTAGAAGCTGGCTTGGGGAGGTGCTCTATGACTAAAAAAGAATACAAACTTAATCCGTCCCAACTTGAAGCGGTAACTACTACTGAAGGGCCTGTCGTAGTAATTGCAGGTGCCGGAACTGGTAAAACAAGAGTAATTGAACGTCGTGTATCATACCTTGTAGAAAATAGAATTAACCCTAGCGCTATTTTGTTACTTACTTTCACAAGAAAAGCAGCAAGAGAAATGCTCTCTAGAGCTGCTCGTAATAATCCAAAATGCAAACATGTTGATGGTGGTACTTTTCATTCTTTTGGTTTTAATAAATTAAAGAGATATGGAAAAGCTATCGGGTTACCTAGCTATTTCTCCATTCTTGATGAAGGAGATTCCGAAGATGCAATCCACAGGTGTGCAACCAAATTAGGCTTTTATAATGACAAAAAAAGATTTCCCAAGAAAAACATCCTTAAAAAAATTATTAGTGCGTCAGTCAACAAAGGACTTTCTATAAAAAAGATCCTTACAAAAGAATATCCAGAGTATATTAACTTTATACCCCATATAAAAACTCTAAGAAAAATTTTTATTGTGAAAAATGTGACTATAAATGCTGTAATAAATTTGACTTCAATAAGCATCTTGGAACTCGAAAGCACTTAGCGACTAATAATACTAAAGAAAAATCGCAAAAAATCGCAAAGGTATATATTTGCGGAACCTGTAAT
>JBAXXF010000255.1:0-2493 GCA_037128035.1 bacterium
GTTATAAGGCTACCACTTTTCTCACCCGCCTCGACGACCAGCACCCCTCTGGAAAGACCTGCTATTATCCTATTCCTTTGGGGGAAGGTCCATTTAGTGCCTTCCGCTCCCAGTGGGTACTCGGAAACTATTAAGCCACCCCTATCTAATATCATTTCGTAGAGTTTTTCATTCTGTGGTGGGGAGGCAACATCAACACCAGTTCCTAGAACGGCAATGGTCTTACCCTTAACCTCTAATGTTGCCTTATGCACTTCTGCGTCCACACCTCTTGCAAGTCCACTGACTATGCAAAAACCAGCTTCCACAAGTGAGGGAATGATCCTTGATACAATAGTTTTTCCATATGAGGTAATATTACGTGAGCCCACAGCGGCAAAACACACCGACGAAAGCAACGACACATCACCTTTACAAAAAAGCATGATGGGAAAATCATTTGTTGTTCTTAGTAATGAAGGATATTCTTGGGAATCTGCAGTAATGATCCTAATATTTTTAGACCCTGCTTTAGTATAGAGCTCATCAACGGAAGACCAGTCATTAAAATCTCTTAGTATGGGATCAAAGGATGCTTGTTGGAGAAGGGCAGATTTTTTCCATAAAGGCATTCGCATCAGGGAAAGCGCGATGTACTGTTTTACGCTAGCTACATCAAATAAGCAGTCAACTTCCCTTACAGCGGCGAACTTAGAATCACTGGCGTGGACGGAGTTCTTGTCCTTGGACATGGCATAAAGCCTTCTTATGGTACCTTCTTCAGCTTCTTGAGGGTTGGTCTTACCTATTATTTCCCTTACCTTGGCGATGCAATTATCTCCCTCTATTATCATTGCGACAATAGGGGCTGAAATGATGTAGGATACCAATTCATCAAAGAATGGCTTGCCTTCATGCTCCGCATAGAAATCTTCGGCTTTTTTCCTTTCGAGTTTCATGATCTTGATAGCTTTGACGTGAACGGATGCTTTTTCGAAATGCTTAATGATCTGGCCTACTAGGCCGCGCTCCACCGCATCTGGTTTTATTATGACCAAGGATCTTTCTGTCCTCATTTAAAACCTCCGCTTGGAAGATTTATTATATCACATTTTGGGCGATTTTGGTAACAAATCTATCAAAATGCTCTTCTGATTTTGTAATTCAAGCGCCTTGATACCTTCTAGTAAGGTCTTTGCCCCCTCTTCTGTACGGTAAACATCTACCCCTGACGGACTAGATATTAGGCCAGCGGAATAAAAGGCACTAGAGATGAGCTGCATATTTTCATATCCGATGCTGATCTTTCCAGCAGCCTGGCTCTTAAATAACAAGACACCCAAGAGCAGGGCATCAGTTTTACGAGCATCGTCTTTCATTAAGTATTTGTAAGCGTCACCATTCATTAAAATGTTAGCTGTCGTCTGATCTATTTCTCCGTCTTTATCAACGATCCCCTTTAATATTTTGTCTACGTGATCCATGATGGCAGAGCTTGTTACTATCGCTGGAGCATCTATGCTGGCTTTAAGTTTTACCAAAACAGCCCCTGCCGCTTTAAATTCTATTAGATAACTGATAGACGATGGAACATTTTCTATATCTGAATATATCTCAGACAGAACACAATAAGCTTTTTTCTTTTCTTCAATAGTCCCGTTCTTTATCTCATCATAATATTTATCAAAAAAACTTGTCGACAGTATATTAGATGCAAGTGCTTCAGCTCCAAACTGTTTTATGTTTTTGAGAGTAGTTTGTGTATCTGCCTCAGCAGGGCTTATATCCGGAGCAGAACCATTAAGGTACTCCAATAGCGAATTAGCAAGGTTGTTACCACTACTAAGTTCAGTCTTGGATATATAATAATCGACACCTGAATCTATCATCTCCTGGGTGAGAGCCTCTCCTCCGCCTACGGAAGAAACAATGAAAACAGGTTTTTCCTTTATATTATCATCTTTCTTTATGGCCCTAGCCAGGAATAGCCCAGCCTGCTTAGAATCTTTGTTCTCTAGGCTAGTAGGCATTATCATATCGGCATAAATGATATCGATTGGATGTTCATTTAACACAAGCAGCGCTTCTTCTGGTCCTTCTGCTGTGTACACATCAGCGCCAGCTTTTTTTAATTTAATTGAGGCTAAAATCTTATTTGCGTAATCGTCTTCCACTATTAAAATACTCAAACCCGAAAGATCTTTTCTATCCTCTCCATCTTTTTTTACTAGTTCCTTTTTCTTAGTCGTTAATACAGGCTCAGAAGCTGGTTCTATTTTAGGGATCATCAACACAGGGCTTCCCTCTAATTCATTCTTCACATCAATAAAATCCTTCATGATCTTATACATTCGGGCTGCTTCTTCTTGTGATATTGCACCTGCGCTTTTGACCTTTAATAGCTCGGACTCTATCAGGTCCCATTCTTTTACTAAAGCTGGAGGAAATGACTTTCTTACCATATCGTCGTGGAGCAGGAATTTATCGATGCCAGCTACGACAGTTTCATAATAT
>JBAXXF010000256.1:0-2485 GCA_037128035.1 bacterium
ATCGTGGCATACGCTTTTTCCTCTACCACACACAACTACCTTACCCCCATAGCTATAGGAACTGACAAACGGACCAGCGGACTTCCTCCTTCATTCTTGTCAAAAAGAAAAACTAATCAACCTGTGGTAGTTAAGCTACATAGTCTAAAGAACAGCATAGTATCTTCTGATATAAACCTTCAAACATCCAAAGGCGCCATGGTAACCCCATATGGACTTGACGGTGTCTCAGCGTTAATGAAGGACTTTAAGACATTTAGGACCACGCTCTCCGGATCAGATGCTGTGGCCAGGTTAAAGTCGTTGCCCATCTGGTCCAACCTACTGTTGGATATAACGGATAAAAAAGATGGAAGGACACAGATATTGGTCCCTGTTTCATCTGACACCATAAACATCGATATGTCCTCGTTAGGTAATTATAGTAACGGAGCTCTTATAATCATCCCACCTGCAAATATAAAGGAGGGAGAACTGCTCTTGTTCTCAAAGACCAACAAGAACAGAAAATCGTTTAAGTTCAATAATCAAGAAAGGAACCCTTTTGTAGTAGAAGGGTTATCCCAGACAGATACGTTTTTAGAGTTACGCTCCGACTATCAGAGCCTGGGATTAATGCCTGTTAATATAAGAAAGGACATTTCTAACATAATAGAGCCGACACCAAAACACATAGAAAAGATAGTCGGTAAATTAAATTTAATAAATTCTTTATTGGAAGATAGCGTTTTTTGTAGAGCCTGTACTATAAGCATAAAGTACACGGACAAGATATCAACAGCAGACAGTTCTGGGGCATTTGCTATAAATGACATAAATATAATAGACACTCAAGCTCAGGTAGATATAGATGCAGGCGGCGTAAACTTCATCTATCCATTAATAGTCCATAATCCTATTAGCATCTTGCGCCTAGACGTTTCCCTACCATCTAGAACACTATTAACAGCATGGAACCAGGTATCTCCAACAATACCAGGGCACGGACTTATTTACGGGGATTACCCAAAGAGGAGTTTTCATGCCTTTCTGGTCAGCCTAGATGATAGTCGTTCTATTGAAGCCTATTACTTCGGGGATAAGACCAGCACTCCCTCCAAAAAAATAAGCACAACACCATATGAAACATCAAGTACTGGCTTTGGAAAGTTCCTTTTTAGCGACATAAAGCCTGGAGATTATGTTCTCTATTTGATAAGCAGTGAACAAATAATTCACTCAAGGATAATAAGGGTCGAGGCCAATAAGGTAACTTTAATAAACTAGGGAGGCTTTTATGTCTAAGAAACGGATCTACTTGATCATCGCCGTTATAATTATAGGTTCTATCACCGCTCTTGCTGTGGTCTCCGGAAAGAAAAAATGTTTGAAGGTCGATTATGCTGTCTGTAATATATCCATCGATAACAATAAACTGAAACTAAAGATCGCTTACTCCAAAAAAGCACAGGAACAAGGTTTAATGTGGGTGGAGAGTTTGGAGGATGGCACAGGCATGATCTTTGTATACGACAAACCTCAATATCTGACCTTCTGGATGAAAAACACCATAATACCGCTTAGTATCGCCTTTGTTGAAGCAGACGGGAAGATATCGGTCATATATGATATGTATCCTCAACCTGGCAGGCTGGACAGTGAGCTGACAATATACCCATCACCAACACAAGTTCAGTACGCCATAGAGGCCCCTGTTGGATGGTTCGCTCTAAAGAATATTAAAAGGAATTCCTACGTAAATATACCTGCACAGTTATGGTAGTTTATTTTTTCTTAGTATCTTTACCGTCAACAACTTGCTCAAGGACCTTGTCTGATTCCTTTTTCACGTCTTTCAGGTCCTTCTTGCTCTTGCCTTCCTTTAAGCTCTTTGCTTCGTTCTCTTTTTCTTTGGCAACAGCTTCTATGTCTTTATCAACTGCAGAAGTTTCTTCCTTTTTGACCTCAGACTGCCTGACGGTACACTTGCTTACATATTGCTCAAGCCTTGGGTGAGCGGCAAGTTTGGCGCAATCGAACGTGGCAATGGCAGGCGCCCCACCTATCAATCTGCTGATCCAGCAGATGCAGGCGTTAACATCAATATAGTAAAAAAAGTCATCCTGATCAAGGTCAGCCTTGACGATATGTGTGCTTTTAACATCAATATCAACCTTGGTCATTTTTGAATTATCCGCAAAGGCGTTAATGCTAATAAAAGACGCTGTAATAATGAAAATAACAACAAATTTTTTCATAGACCCTCCTATTATTGGAAACTAAGTACCCTATACTACAGCATCAAAATTAATTTAAAAAGCGGTTTTTTCCCTTGCAATACGGCCCATTAGTTAATATTTTAGCCATCGGAGCTATTAATGAACTTAAAGAAGGTCTATTCACCATTTATTTCCATCGCATACGGAGTTTATAACTTCTTTGCTATATCCACATTGGCATTCTTGTTCATTTCACAAAAAGCGTGGAACCCTAATGGGACCAAAAG
>JBAXXF010000257.1:0-2473 GCA_037128035.1 bacterium
GGTGATTATTTTGATGGCTCCAATTTTATTGCTGCAGTTTGGAAAGATGGAGTTAAAACTGATCTTGGTGCAGTTGGTACTGATTCAGAGGCGTGGGGCGTTTATGTAAGTAACGGTATTGTTTACGTGACTGGTTACTATTATGTTGGTACTGACGCTGTCCCAGCAGTTTGGAAAGATGGAGTTAAAACTGATCTAACCATTACAGGTGCTAGTGCACAAGCTTGGTCCATTTATGTTAATGATGGGGCTGTTTACATTGCTGGCCGCTATTTTGTTGGTACTGCTAGTGTTGCTGCAGTTTGGAAAGATGGAGTTAAAACTGACCTTAATGTCCCTGCAACTGCTAAGTCGTCAGATACTTATTCTATTTATGTAAGCGATGGCGTTGTTTACGTATGTGGTTACTACAACGACGGTACTAATGATATTGCTGTTACATGGAAAGATGGAGTTAGAACAGATCTTACAGTTACAGGCGCAGATGCTCTTGCTAGCGCTATTTATGTGAATGGTGGGACTGTTTATGCAGCCGGTTACTACTTTGATGGTACAAATGATATTTCCGCAGTCTGGAAAGACGGCGTTAAGACCGATCTCGGCGTTAAGGGCAAGGACTCTTATGCTTGGTCTGTCTTTGCAGAATAGTTACTTAAGCTTAGCTTGAATATTGAGTAAAATTTCCATTTGCGATTGTTGAACTTGGAATAGTGTCTTCATTTCTTCGGAGATTAACAGATCGATCTTGCTATGTAGACTTCGTATTTCCATTTCAGACTTAAGGTTTATCATATAATCAGATCTGGCTCTAATGCGATCTTTGTCCTCTTGACGGTTTTGGCTCATCATAATTATTGGAGCCTGTAATGCAGCAAGGCACGACAAGATCAAGTTCAAGAAAATGAACGGATAAGGGTCAAAGGCCTTGTTCATTAGCCAATAAACATTTAGAAGTATCCAAATAAGAAGAAAAACGCCAAAGGCAGAGATGAATACCCAACTGCCTCCAAAATTGGCAACTTTATCCGCCAGTTTTTGCCCCAGTGTCAGTGTTGTGCTTTCTTCTAATTCAATGAGCTTGCTGGTGAGCATTTTTTCTTCTTTAACAGCGTTTTGAACCAGCTCTTCTAGTCGTTTTATTTGTATGTCTTCTGAAACAATTAATTCGTTAATATCCATATTTAAATATTATACCTATTCGCTACTTAATGTAAAGTTATCGAAATCAGCAGAGACGCCCTCTGTTTTTGTGTCGTCTCCATCCGTGAGTATTCCTATCCCTGCTATATATTCAGGTTTCCATTTTACTTCTTTGTATATCTTTTTAAAATCATCTACCAGGTTAACTTTTTCTGCTACCCACTCACCTGATTTATCATTGCAGCATGCTATTTTGCTGTTCGTGCATCTGAGTGGCCTTATAAATATATGGACCCTTGACCCAGAGCTTTTAGATTTAAAGAAGAAAGGTTTAGCATTTACAGTCTTACAATTGCGCTGGCTCCAATCGTACTTTATCATGTATTTATCCTTAAAGACCACGTATACAGTGGCTACATTATCTGCTTCCTCATGTTCTTTTTGATTGTCCATTTTTGGAAATTTCCACGCTCTCCAGTGCCATGATAAATAGGGTGTGCTTTTTAAGTCGAACTTTTTATCCAAACGTATTATCTTACCACTGGTGCCAAGCATAGTTTTTGCTCTTAGGAAGGTGTTCTTGCCTTCTTTAACGATATAATAGTCGATCTTATCATCTTTTTTATTGCCTTTATCCCAACCGGCTGGAGCTGTTTGTTTGCTAGGTGTGTAGGTGTTCTTCTCAAAATTTTCTATTACGACCTGTGCCGACGACAATAGAGAACTTGATAGCGCAACACTAATAAATAAAACATAAAATAATATATTCATGAATTGGAGTGTAGTCTCAAAAAAGTGAGACACAATACCCTGATCAACCTACTAAAGAATACATAACTAAAACGTATGTGTATTATACGATAAATATATTATACATATATATACCGAAGTGATATCCTTCTAGCATATAAGTACATGGAGGCCTTTTATGTTATGGACAATAGCGGCGGTCTTGTTGGTGCTTTGGTTCCTTGGGTTGATAACATCCTATACCCTTGGTGGGCTTATCCATGTCCTTTTGGTGGTAGCGATCATTGTTGTAGCAATAAGGATAATTCAAGGACGGCGAGTGTTGTAGATGGTTAAAACTGATAACACAGATTACAAACAATATATTGTACCAAGAAGTTCTAATGCCTATTGGAAAGTGGAAGAAAAGATCCAAATGGTAATGATAGGCTCATGCAAACGTATACCCGTAACAACCTTGTGCAGAGTGAACAATGTTACCCCTCCGTTATATTATGAATGGAGGAAATTATTTGTTGCTGGTGCTAAAGAGGGGCTTTTAGGAAAAGGAAGCGTAAGCCAGAGAGAAGCTAATCTTGAAAAG
>JBAXXF010000258.1:0-2466 GCA_037128035.1 bacterium
CTTCAATACACAGTTGTCTCCACTGATCTGGGAAATATTTTTTTACATTTGCCGCTCTTGCATAAGCTTCTCTATATGCAATGCACATGGCTTCTAATGAAGTGGGATCTGCCTTGAACCCAGCGACTTCGTAACCACCCTTCCCCAGCCCACCCACCATATTAGCCACCACAGGTGTCCCCATCCAATATGATTCCATATCCGTAAGACCACATGGCTCATATCTTGATGGTACGTGAACAAGGTCTGCGCCAGCAGCGTAGATAGCTCCCTTGCAATCGAACTGTGAACTAAAGGAGAATTTTAATCCTATCTGCTGCATTTTTTCAGCCTTATACGTGGCATAATCCTCGACCTCTCTGGATAGTCTGTCATCAGGATTTGCGGCTATTAGTATAAGGACATTGCCGTTCTTTGTTAGGTTTTCTGCCTCGGCTACTATCAGAGGGATATTCTTCTGGTCGACTAGACGCCCCCATGAGTAATGGATGAAACATGTTTCATCCTCCCATAGAGACCCATATTTTTTATCCGGAAAAAATTCCATGAGAAGTATCTTTCTTAGGATCCTTTTACACTTGAACATCCTATCAGGGTCAGAGGCATCAAAATTAAGCCCCTTATTAAAGTATGGTGTTCTTGCTACTACGTTCTTCAAATACGCCGGGGTCTGTATATTTCTCCACTCAAAGTCATAAGGATTAAGGACTATTTCCCTCAGCATCCAATTCTTTGAGGCGTGTTTATCAAGGTCCAGACCATTTATTATCCCAAGGACATTGCCGCTCCTAAGTTCTTCAAGCCCCCTGCTCTCTTCCGCCAAGAGGAATCTATCAGCTTCTATGTCAGAGACCTTTATATCAAAATGACTTAGGTAGAAGTCCTTTATCCTTTTCCTTGTAGGTCCCGGCTCAAAATGGTCCTTGGGAAGAGAAAAAGAGGACATCTCCCTTATTCTTGTCTTAAGATCATCCAGTGTTTCTTTTAGCTCTGCCGCATAACCAGGGCTAACGGTAGTTGCACTTATCCCTGTCTTCTCCTTTGATCTTCTGAGCGCTGCTTGTAGCATATTGCCTGTTCCGACGTAATCCTTGCTGGCCCATGCCTTAAAGTATTTTTCAACTGTTTCCTTACTAAGATTTAGCCTATTGGCAAGATCTGCGGTAGCTGCAGAATGCATTTTGCTTTTAGCGTTTATTCCCATGATACCCTGGTATGCAAAGTTGTGACCTATTATCACAGGATCTATATTATCGTTGTAGAATAGTGATAACGCTGAATGATAATCGTGCAATATAGCTGAATTGGACTTTGTGAGATCATAGAGTTTTGCTACAGCCTGGGCGAAAACTACGAAAGCTCGTTCTTCCATCAAGTTCATTGCGTGTGGTGTGTTAGAGATAAAATCCTTTTCCAGTTCCTCACGTTCTTCAGTCCCAAGCAAAGTTAATATGTACGGGCTCATGTTGCCGCCAAACTTTCCAGCCCACGCATTGGACCTCAAAAGGTATTGTTTGCCAAAATCAGTGTCGCCTTCATATATTTCTACGTCGTAAGTTTGCCCAGAATAAACAGATTTTGTCTCTAACACTTTTGTCATGTAACCCATTTTGATAAGTGAAGAAAGGCTATTATCCCTCATGGCACCGCCGATGTAGGGGCATACGCTACAGACCCTGACCTTTATTCCGGAGTCTTTTCCATATTTCACTAAGGCGCTTGGCAGTTCACTTACAACAACAGCCATCCCACCTGCCTTACTTATGTTGAGGAACAGGGATGCTCCTTCATTATTCTTGAGCTTTACGGTCCCGCCTTCCCAACCTACGTTCAAAACGTTCAGATAACTGAACTGAATCTTACCTATCATGGAGCGAAATTTTGTTATAAGAGAAGGCATAGTCCTATTCTACCAGACAATACAAGGCTGTATATCTTTTAGCCATCTGCTGCTAATAAGGGCCTCCTAGAACTCGCAACACATAGACCAACCTGTTGATTTTATTGTGTTTTACCTGCGGCCTATGTCTTGCATATGCATAGACCAGATGACTAATCTCAAGATATTCATATTATTTTTAGTTTCCAGTTTTAGCACTGGTATGCTCGCTCAAAATACTGATCACAAGATCTTAATAGGTGACCCGGGTACTTATAAAAAGCCAAGCACCCCCTCTGAATCTACATACCGATATATACCCACACAAAGTCCAGTTTATATTAAGCAGAAAACAGCAGAATTTAACGCCGAGATGAAGGTCATCAGTACCCAAAAGCAAGCTTACCAAACGGTTAAAGACAGTAAAACTGCAACGGTTGAACAGCAAGTTAAAGCAAATATAGACTGTGTTTTTTCCAGTCCGCAGGCATTTAAGGACGAAGAAAAGTTTGGTTGTGCAATGGCTATTGAATATGCTTTTGCCAACGATCTTTTTACTCCACTCTACGAGCAGACCGTCATTAAAA
>JBAXXF010000259.1:0-2462 GCA_037128035.1 bacterium
CCGTATAGCTGTGTGATCAGTTTAAGATAAGGTGTTTCTCCGCAACCTGCGCATGCTCCGCTGTACTCGAACAACGGCCTTAGGAACTGGCTGCCTTTCAATGTTGTAACGTCCATACCTTCTGTAACGTTATTTGGAAGTTTGTCGAAAAACTCGTAACTTAGATTTTCTTCTTCTATAACACTAGCAAGTGGTTTTAGTTCAAGTGCCTTTGTCTTCGCTGGACAAGATACCACGCAAGAGCCGCAGCCTGTACAATCATAAGGTGAAACCTGAATACTGAACTCAAGATTGCTTGCATTCTTTGTCGTAGACTTTAATGTCTTGAATGTTGATGGTCTGTCCTTAAGGTTCTTTGGATCTATTTGTTTTGCTCTTATTACAGCGTGAGGGCAAACATACGAACATATATTACACTGAATGCAATTCTCTGGTAGCCATACTGGAACTTCTGTCGCTATGCCGCGTTTTTCATACTGGCTAACTCCGCTTGGGAAGCAACCGTCGCATGGTATCTTGGAGACAGGAAGTGAATCACCCTTGTCCCTCATCATTACCGCTGCAACATCTGACATGAATCCTGGTATGCCTTCAGCAACTAATTTTTTAGGTTTGCAAGTAGGGTCTGCAACGCCTGTCTTTATCTGGAATAGGTTCTTTTCTGTCTGATCAACTGCCTTCCAGTTCATTTCAACTATCTCTTTACCTTTCTTACCATAGGATTTTTCTATCGCGCCCTTAATGAACTTGATAGCCTGTTCCTTTGGAAGAACGCCAGAGATGATAAAGAACGCAGCCTGCATTACGACGTTGATCCTGTTACCAAGACCTACTTCTTCTGCAACTTTGTACGCGTTGATGTTATAGACCTTTATCTTTTTATTTATGATGGTTTCCTGAATGTCGCATGGTAGATGGTTCCATAGGTCCTCGTTGCTCCACATTGTGTTCAACAAAAATATACCGTTCTCTTTTATACCCTTTAGAACTTCATATCTACCTAGATAAGCCTGGTTATGAAGCGCTATAAAGTCAGCGTGATCTACAAAGTACGGAGCACGTATAGGATCTTTTCCGAACCTCAAGTGAGAAACGGTTATACCGCCTGACTTCTTGGAGTCATAAACGAAGTATCCCTGTGCAAAGTTATCTGTGTTGTCACCTATGATCTTGATGGAGTTCTTGTTGGCGCCTACAGTACCGTCAGAGCCAAGTCCCCAGAACAAGCAGGAGATAGTATCCTTTGGAAGGATGCTAACGGACTGAGCTTCTGGTAATGAAAGATGGGTAACGTCGTCGTTTATACCAACTGTGAACGGATGCTTTGGTGTCTTGCTCTTTAGGTTGTCAAATACAGCTACGACCTGAGAAGGATTAAAATCCTTTGAGCTCAGACCATAACGACCTGCAACTACTATTGGATCATTATCGAATTTATAATTGATTATTCCTTTTCTTGCCTGGTCCATTACCGTCTGTACGTCAAGATACAGTGGCTCACCTACGGTTCCAGGTTCTTTTGTTCTGTCTAGAACAGCAACTGTTTTAACTGTCTTAGGCATCACCGATAGGAAATGTTTTGCGGAGAATGGTCTGTAAAGTCTTACTATTACTACGCCGACCTTTTCTCCTTTGCTGTTTAGATATTTAACTGTTTCTTCAACTGTTTCTGCGCCGCTTCCCATTAGTACAACGACTCTGTCAGCATCTGGGGCACCAACGTAGTCGAACAATCTATATGAACGTCCTGTTACCTTTGCGAACCTATCCATTACGTTCTGAACTTTTTCTGGGCATTCGTTGTAATATGGATTAACGCCTTCTCTTCCTTGGAAATAAATGTCAGGATTCTCTGCTGTACCACGTGTATTTGGATTGTTTGGGTTCATTGCACGGCTTCTGAACTCTTTTATCCTGTCCATGGATGGATCAAGGAAAGTTTTCATTTCCTCTTCTGTCATCATCTCTATTTTCTGTATCTCGTGTGATGTTCTGAAACCATCAAATGAATGAACAAAAGGGATCCTTGTTTCAAGTGTAGCGATATGCGATATAGCGGCCATATCCTGTGACTGTTGAACTGATTCAGAGAACAGCATAGCCCAACCGGTAGCACGTGCCGACATGACATCGGAGTGATCACCGAATATAGATAGTGCTGAACATGCAAGTGATCTTGCGGATACGTGAAAAACGGAAGGAAGCAACTCGCCTGCGATCTTGTACATGTTAGGGATCATAAGTAGCAATCCCTGTGATGCGGTGAACGTAGTCGTCAATGCTCCTGCCTGAAGTGAACCGTGAACTGCTCCTGCGGCTCCTCCCTCTGACTGCATTTCTGCTATGTTCATTACTTGTCCAAAAATGTTTTTGCGTCCTTTTGCCATCATTTCATCGCAATTTTCTGCCATTGTGCTTGAAGGTGTGATCGGGTAGATAGCTGCTACATCGCTGTACATGTA
>JBAXXF010000260.1:0-2450 GCA_037128035.1 bacterium
TCTGAATACTGTTTAGCCATGTCCTTAAAATCAGCGCCAGCCTTGATCTTCTTATAAACGGAATTTGCCTGATCCTCTGATTTGATAGAGATATGTTGTATCTTGTATTCAAGAATATTAACGTCCTGCTTGAATTCTTTTTTGAAGAAAGCCTCAAAATCGCCTTCTGATGTGCTGATCTTCCTTTTTAATTCCTTGTCAAAGATCCTGGCCTTTGCTTGTTCTATTTTAAGCTCTTCCTTGAAGTTATCCAAAGTCTGGCCCGATGCTGCAAGTTGTCTCTCCAGTTCTTTCTGGTTCATACCTAGGTCGCTCATCCTCTTTTTTATAAAGTTATCGATTTCGTCCTTTGTCGGCAGAAGATCCTGTTCTTTTGCATATTGGAGGATAAGTGTCTCTTGTACCATTAGGTCTAAGAGCTTTTTGTCGGAGCTCATCAAGGCGTTATATTCAGCTTCGTCCATTTTTGCCTTTCTTCCTTCAACGATCTTTTTGAAAGTTTTTAGATCAGACATCGTCTTTACATTCTCATTCACTACAGCGACGATCTTATCTACTAATACCTCTTTTGACATAACGCCAGTCGATATCAGCAATGAGATGAACATAATAATAAACTTTTTCATTTTGGTCTCCGGTACTATTTTATGGAATCTATCAGAGCGGTGTTCTTAAGGATCTTTGAATTCTTGAACCTGTTGCTTAGCCACTCTTCATAATATTTACTTTCTTTTTCTCTCACGATCTCATTAAGGATAAAAGGTTTTGCCTCTTCAAAGCTTACCTGCGCAGGTGCAGTGTGGTCCAACACCTTAAGTATGTGGAAACCGTAGTCACTCTGTATTACCCCAGATATTTCGCCAGTCTGCATATCAAAAGCTCTGTCGAATATCTCTAGTCCCTCACCCTTTTCTATAAGACCTATAACCCCACCTTTTTTTGCCTCAGGGGATTCTGAGTACTTTTTAGCAATGGCCTCAAAGTTAGCGCCAGCCTTTAATTCTTCTAAGGCCTTATCAGCTGCCTCCTTTGAACTTGTAAAGATCTGCGCCAACCTGATCTTGGGCTCATTCATTTTATTGGCGTAGAACTTTTCGTAATAATCACGTAACTCTTTGTCCGGGACATTTATCTTTTCTACTACTTCTTTCGACAAGGTTTTTTCTATTAGAAGGCCTTGTTTCACTTCTTCAGTCCAATCCTCAACTGTTTTAAATTGGTTCATAAGAAGCTGGTTGAACTCTTCTTCCGTATAATCTTGTCTTATGCTCTTTATGTACCTATTTAACTCATCACTTGATATTTTGATGCTGTTCCTTTTAGCGTCTTGAAGGATCAACTGCTCTATTACCATTCTTCTCAGGATCATCTGCTTGATGTCTGCAATATTACCGGTCTTGTCAGGAGGATAGTTCATCTTAATGCTGTTCAGTCTTTCTTCAAAACTACTTAGTGAAATAGCTTTTCCGTTCACGATAGCTATCGTCTCAGCGTTAAGTTCCGCTCTTCCCGCTCTATAAAAATAATAGGCAACGGCCAGTGCGGCTATGACAAAAGAGATAATGATTATTCTGTTTCTATTAGCCATAATATAAATGAACCTATCTTTGGATGCTCACATAGTTTGAATATCTCTGTCTCAAACTCTTAAAATAAGCCGTTCTAGCTTTCGCTATTGCTTCCATTTTAAGTCTTTCATTTATTGGAGAATAATTTTCTGTGCTGATCGGATAGACCTTTAAAAGTCTAACGATACACACATAATTATTCCCGATCACAACAGAGGAAAGCTCCATAGGTGCAATAGATCTTAATTCGCTAGCCTCAGCACCATCTAAGGCTGGTAAAGGTATCTTGTCAAAGGTACCAGAAAAGTTAGAGCTAGCTTCAGCACCCAGCTTTTCTATGGCGGCTTCAAAGGTCAACTTTTTAGCCTGTATATCACTTCTCAATATGGATATCTTAGTAAACACTCTCTGTTGATCCTTTTTATCACTTGGATCAAAAGGTAGAGCTAAGCGCTGGAACTTTACAACTGGGTTTGTAGCGTAAAAGTCCGTTATCTCTTTTTTAGAGAATTTTTTGTTCTTGTAACTATTATCGACCATGGCTGCCCTGTAATAATTAAAGAGGGCCATATCCATTGCTTCTTTAGCACCTTGCTTTTGGTCCACTCCAGTTAGTTTTGCGTCCATTAAGCCGACCTTCATGTCAATTAACTGGTTCAATATATCTTCATCGGATAAAGATGCATCAAGAGCAGGGTTAAGCTGTTCTCGTATTTTATCAATATCGTCCATTGTTATATTTTCCTGTCCTACCGTTGCAAGAACCTTGGTCCATGCCGGGCCGCTCAATAGGCCAATAAAAACAAGAGCGATCACAGCAGCTTTACGCTTCATAAGCACCTCCAATAAGGGTTATAAAATTATCCACTTCTCTTATAGCAC
>JBAXXF010000261.1:0-2445 GCA_037128035.1 bacterium
GCATATTTATACGGCAGTGCAATGTAAAGAAATAATTTCCAAATCCCCTGTTTTTACAACCGCATGCGACAAAGAATATGCTCGGTTTTGCAGTGGGGCTTTCTATTATAATTATTCCTTGACATTACCATACCTATTTTTATATAAGGACATGGATTATGGAGGGTCTTAACTTGAAAAAAGTACTGTTAATAACGTCCTTTATCATAGCGGCCATGGTAAGTCCCAGCTCCTATGCTCAGAGCAAGTATTATGCTGTTGATACGCATTATATGTGGGGGACTGTACCCGAGGACCTTAGAGCGCAATATTGGGACATCATCAGCGCGTTGATAGGTGTAGTAAAGTATGCTCCGCCAAAGGGTGATAATCTCTTTTCATGGAGCGATAAAAACAACGAGCTCATTAAGAATAAGAAACTTTATTTTTACATTACTACCTCTGATGATCCAGTATTCTCTAAGTACGGAGTGGACAACTACATCAGCACCACTACGGATGCAATGACCTTCATGGTCGCTAGCCCGTCTGGGTTTGACATATATCTTTGCCTACTAGTGGACAGGCTCTTCTTTGATTATGATGTATATGGCAATAGCAGTGAGAAAAAAGATGCTACTACTAGGACCACCGTAGCGCTGGCTCATGAAATATACGGCAATGTGCAGAGCTACCTGGATATGAAGATCGACCCTGCTAATTACAACAAGGAAGAAGAACAGAAAAAGTATCCAACAGAAAAACTTGAATTAAAAGCCTTCCAGGCCGGAGTAGATTTTATAAAGAGGCTACAATTGACGGACAAATACAAGCTGTTCAGCGATAAGATAAAGAAAGATTACAACAGTGCTCTCAAAAGAGAACAGACCTCGCTTGAATGGTGGAAAAATAAGGCAGGGAACTAATTCATCTCTCCGCAATGATCATGTTGCATAAATTTTATTAGGTCATCGTACTTTTTATAATGATTTAACCCGAACATCAATTTTACTACGCAGGCCTCTGTGGTTATATCCCCACAGCTTATAGCACCGCATTCCATAGCCTTTTGTCCGTTCTCATATGCAGTCAGGTCCACCGTGCCCTGGTTACACTGACTGGTTATAATAGTAGGTATCCCTTTTTTTGTAAGATCAGAGACCAATGATAGCCATGATCTATCGAACCTTGGTAGGTTGCCAGCCCCGAAGGCCTGAAGTATAACGCCCCTGACCTTTCCATCGGTCAGACTATCATGCAAAAGGTCCGCATCCATGCCGGGAAAGATCTGTAAAAGTAAAACCCTTGTATCAAAACCATAAGTCCACTTAGGATCGCCTTTCTTCCGAAAGACCTTTGGATTTAGTTCAGTATTAACACCGACCTTTGCAAGGGTCGGGAAGTTGTATGACCTGAATGCCCTAAAATTATCTATACTGGTCTTTCTGGCCCTATTACCTCTAAAAAGCTCACTGCCAAAAGACAACGCTACTTCTGGTATGTCCTGTGTTGCGTACTCAACTGCATTTATGAAATTCTCTCGCGCGTCCGTCCTTATTTTTGGTAAAGGTCGCTGTGAGCCTGTGAATATTACAGGTTTTTGGGTCTCTTTCATTATAAAGCTTACTGCTGTTGCGGAATATGACATCGTATCCGTTCCATGTATAACCACAAAGCCGTCGTACGATGAATAATTATCCTGTATGGTCTTGCCTATATTCTCCCAGTGGTCACACGATATGTCAGAGCTGTCCAGGTTAAAGATGGAGACCCACTCTACATCAGCGAGTTGTTTTACTTCAGGGACAGCCTCTAGAATATATTTTCCATCAACAGTGCTTGGCCTTAGAGCATTGGTCGGCATACCCTCTTTCATACCAAAGGTACCGCCGGTGAGTATTAGTAGTATTTTCTTTTTCTTCATATTTCTAGGCCGAATTCCTTTTCATTGAAGAACTCTACTGTATATGTGGATATCTCAAGCTTTCCGGTTCTCCATTCGTCGGGGAAAAGCCTTGCCTTCATACAAAGGTGGGTCAGGAATTCCTGCTTTGTAGCTATTTCTTCCCAAACCTGGGGTAAGAACGTGGCAGAGTGCCCGCCGTACTTTAATATAAGACCGTGCTTACCCTGCTCTATCTTTTCAAGCAGATCATTGGCATCCTTGTATTTTAGCTGCACTGGTTTTGATAAGATACTTACTTCTATCTCTGTCCGATGGAACTCATCCACCGTAAGTGCTGGGAACCTTGGATCATGTATGGCGGCGCTTACCGCATTATCCCTTACTGTTATATCTATTGGGTCGTGAGGTATTATTTGTCCTATACAGCCCCTTAGATCTCCCTCTATCGTAAGTGTGACAAAGGTACCCTTTACGTCGTGTATCTCCGTTTTGGGTTTTTCCATCTTAAGAAGCTCATAGCCTTCCTTATAACCTTCCCATTTTATGCCAAGGTTATCGGC
>JBAXXF010000262.1:0-2441 GCA_037128035.1 bacterium
CATCTATCATATAGCAAGAGTGCTTCAGGAAAGAGGTATTCTTGATTCCCTTTATGGTCTTAATAAATCAAAAAGATCTGATATTGCCTCATCAAGAAAAGAAGGCGGGGCTATCCAACCTATAGAAAAGGCGATCAGTGTTAAGGAAAGAAGGTCTGGGGCGATAAGTGAAACAACGAGGCTAAAAAGGAAAGTTCACAAAGCCTTGATAGACAACATGGACTTAAAAAAGATGGACTTGGAGTCAAAGGATGACCCCAATAAGTTGAACATCCTTTATGAGAAGACCAAAAGGACCGTCATAAGTCTTTTAGAAAAGGAAGACCTTGGTTTCATGAAGACCAGAGAAGAAAGGGCGCAGTTGATCAAATCGATCTTAGATGAAGCTCTTGCTCTTGGTCCTCTTGAGGATCTCCTTGCCGACGAAGATATCTCTGAAATAATGGTCAATGGACCTGATGTTATATACATAGAAAGAAAAGGAAGGCTTACGCTTTCCGAATACACCTTTACCTCGTCGCAACAGTTGATGGGTGTTATAGAAAGGATACTTGCTCCGATAGGAAGAAGAATAGACGAGAAGTCCCCATACACGGACGCGCGTCTTATGGATGGGTCCAGAGTCCATGCCATTATTCCTCCTCTTGCATTGGACGGTCCAACGCTTACTATAAGAAAGTTCAAGAAAGAAAAATTAAAGATAGATGACCTTGTAAAATATGGCTCTATCACAAAAGATATAGGTGAGTTCTTTAAGGCCATAATAGAATCAAGACTTAACGTGGTCATCTCCGGTGGTACTGGTTCTGGTAAAACAACATTGCTCAATATCCTCTCTGGTATGATACCTAATGATGAGAGAATAATAACGGTCGAGGACTCCGCAGAGCTTCAACTCCAACAGGATCACATTATAAGGCTGGAAACTCGTCCACCTAATATAGAAGGAGAGGGAGAAGTATCTATCAGGGACCTTGTAAAGTGTACTTTGAGAATGAGACCTGACAGAATAATCGTCGGTGAGTGTAGATCTGGAGAAGCCCTAGATATGTTGCAGGCTATGAACACCGGTCACGATGGCTCTCTTACCACGATACACTCAAACACTCCTGGTGATTGTATAAGAAGACTTGAAACACTTGTTATGATGGCCGGTATGGACCTTCCAGCAAAAGCTATAAGAGAACAAATAGGTTCCGCTATAAATATAGTAATTCAGCAATCACGTTTTAGCGACGGATCACGTAAGATAAGTTACATAACTGAGCTTGGTGGTCTAAGGGGCGATCAGGTCGTGCTCAACGACATATTCGTCTATAAACAAACAGGTGTTGATTCAAAGGGTAAGGTGTTGGGTAAGTTCGTGGCAACAGGTTACATACCTAAATTCATAGAGACATTAGAGACTAAGGGTCTATCTATACCTAAAGGTCTGTTCACTGTAAGTTAAGGAGTTTTGCATTTATGATGCAGGAATCTGCAAGTATGTGGGGTTTATACAAGGTCGGCGTGCTCATATTAATGGGCTTGCTCTTCCTTATTGTTTTCCTCATAAATTCAAAAAGGGCCGTCAAGTATCTTGATGCAAAGTTCGAGGACAGAGCTGATTGGCTGGTACGCGAGCTTGATACGCTGTTCATAGAAATGAACAAAAGAACGGCGCTTATACTTATATATGCAGGGACTTTGGGGACAGGCTTTGTTGTCTTTGTTATGTTCCTTCCTAATTTCGTACCAGGGATACTTATTGGCTCGGTAGTAGGTTTTCTTTTCTCAAGGCTTCCGTCCCCAATAATTGATTACATGAAGAACAAAAGGGCCTACCTTTTTAATATACAGATGGTCGATGCGCTTACTTTAATGTCCAACGGTCTAAGGAGCGGTCTCAATCTTATACAGGCTGTAAGCCTTGTAGTAGAGGAAATGCCAAATCCCATAAGACAGGAGTTCAATCTGCTCCTTGCACAGAACAGGATAGGTGTTCCAATAGATGAAGCTTTTGTTAACCTCTCAAAAAGGTTAGAGGTAGAAGACCTAGATATGTTCGCTACAGCGATATTGATCCTAAGAGAGACCGGTGGTAATCTTCCGGAGACATTTGACACTATCGCACATACGATAAGAGAAAGGGTCAAGCTTACAGCGAAAGTAAAAGCGCTCACTGCACAAGGCGTTTTTCAGGCTATAGTCATTACTGTTATCCCTGTCGTCATGCTCTTGGTCCAATATTTTGCTAACAGAGAGCAGACAATGCTGATGTTCGAGACACCTGTGGGATATGTAATGCTCTTTGTTATGCTACTTATGCAGGGGCTGGGCGGGCTCATGATAAAGAAGATAGTAACTATAAAGGTTTAAAAAGGGAGATCGCCCTTATAAAGGAGATGGTGTTGATTCAAAGGGTAAGGTGTTGGGTAAGTTCGTGGCAACAGGTTACATAC
>JBAXXF010000263.1:0-2436 GCA_037128035.1 bacterium
ATAAAGAGCAAGAACAAGAACGTGGATAAGGCAGAAATAACTATAATATAAGGCGGAGGCGTAGCTTGAAGTTAAGATCATTGTTAATATTGTCGATAGCGTTTTATACTTTTTCTATAGGAGCAAATATGGAATCTTACAAAAAGGATTTTAAATGTTTTAAGGATTATCCAAAGATAGCAAAGCAAGAGATCAGACAGGTAGATATAACAAACACCCTGCCTGAATGGAAGCTGGACTATCTATATTCAAGTTACAAAGACCCAAAGATAATGCAGGACCTTCAGAATTCAGCAAAGGAATCTGCGGCGTTCAAGAAGAAATATGAGGAAAAGATAAACAAGCAAAAACTTTCCGCCAAGGAACTCTTAAAAGCCATAAAAGAATATGAGACCATCTGGCAGACTGCGCTTTTACCTCAGGGCTATGTTAGCAACGTAAGCAACACGGACCTTAACAACAATGAACTTACGGCGCTGTTGGGCAAGATACAGATCATGACCTCTGAGGTATCAAAGAATACCTCTTTCTTTGAGAACGGACTGGCAAGGACAACAGACCAATATAAAAAGAAAATATTCTCTGCTCCTGAACTTTCTGAGTATAAGAACTGGCTAAAGAAAGTATCAGTGAAGAAAAAATATCTTCTGCCTGAAGAGCAGGAGCTCTTACTGATAGATAAGGACCTCAACGGTCCAGTTGCATGGGCTAATTTTAGACGCATGTATGAATCCAAGTACTCTTTTATGTTCAAAGGCCCTCAGGACAAGGAAGCAAAAAAGTATTCGTTAACAGAGCTTACAAAATTCGTAGAGAACGAGAACAGAGAGACAAGACAGGGCGCCGCCCAGATGTTCCTTAAAAAATTCAACGATGACGCCTATGTTTATGCACAGATATACAACTCAATAATACAGGACATGATAGTCATAGAAAAGAACAGGCGTGGCTATTCTCCTTTGATCTCCGTTAGGAACGTTAACAACCAGTTGGACGACAAGGTCGTAGAGACAATGCACCAGGTGGTAACGGAAAACTATAAGCTTGCACAAAGGTACTGGAAACTTAAAGCAAAACTTTTAAAGATAAAGGACTTTAACAATGCTGATGTAAGAGCTCCATACACGGTGAAAGAAACAAAGAAATATACATATCCTCAGGCACTGGAACTTCTACAGGGGATATATGACAGTTTTAATAAGGACTTTGGAGCTGCTTTTGAGAACATGTACAGATGCGGACTTGTTGACGCTGTAGTTAAGCAAGGGAAAAGAAGTGGAGCTTATTGCGATTACTTTGGACCAGGTTATGCTCCCGTGGTCCTACTAAGTTATCAGGGTACAATGGATGACGTCTCTACGATAGCTCATGAAGGTGGGCATTGGATACATGGACTTTTATTTTCTGAAACACGTTCTCTTTTGAACGGTGATATCCCAATGGTGACAGCAGAAACAGCATCCGTTTTTAACGAAATGTTGTTGACATCAAAGTTGTTAAAGGACAATGACAGCGATAAACAACAGAAGATAGCCATCCTTATCAGCAAACTGGATGGGATAATGGCAACAGTGTTCAGGCAGACAGCATTCAGTAATTTTGAACAGGCTGCGTTCAAGGCATCAGAGAATGGACCGCTAACACCGGAACAGTTCAGCGAGATATTTGCCAAGGAATATGGACAGCTTTTTGGGGATGCAGTAAAAATGATGCCTGATTTCAAATATGAGTGGGCAAGGATACCTCATTTTATGAGACCATTCTACGTCTATGCCTATGCGTTCGGAGAACTTGCAACCATTTCCCTATACGAAAAGTATCTTGAGGACCCTAAGAACTTCCCTGCAAAGTACATAAAATTCCTAGAGGCTGGATCATCATTAAGCCCTCAGGAGCTTTTTGCCATTACAGGTGTTGATCTTAAGGACAAGAACACCTGGGAAGGTGGTTTTAAATACGTTTCATCTCTATTGGACGAGATGGACAAACTAGTTGGAGATATGAACTGACAACTGCTTGTATGGGATATTGAACTTGTTCTTGGTGCATATATCCACAAGCATTGAGTCTATCTCTCTTTTAAGTTCAAAATAATGTGAAGCCATTTCACCTTTGAACCTTACTTCCGTAATTATATTAAGGGAGCTGCTTAACGCTCCACCAAACTGAACTGACACGCCGCTATTCTGTATCTTTGAGCTTATCTTATGTGCTTTGAGCTTGTTCATAAGGCTTGCCTTGAATGTTTTAAGCACCTCACGGATCTTAGGCTGTAGGCTGTAATCAACGTCAATGGATGTGTGTATCTCAAAACCATGCGAAAGGTTCTTTGGTGCCTGTGCCATGAACGCTGACAATGAGTAGAACCTCTTTGTTTCACCTCTCATTTTTATAACGACCTGCTCTGGGGTCTGTACTGTTACCTCTCCATAAGTG
>JBAXXF010000264.1:0-2432 GCA_037128035.1 bacterium
ATATATTTCTTTCCGATGATCTTTGTGGGGAGGTAATTGGAAGGAAACACAGTGAAAATCTATAAACTGATATTTACAACATTACTCTTGGCACTTGTATTTACTACGGTGCTGTCTAATTCCGTTCAAGCTCAAGAAAATTGTGTTCCTGCAGAAGGCGAGTCCATTCCACAATGGCTAAGCCATAATCCACTACTTTATTGGGGGACCCCAGAAGAATTCATAGAGCAGGTTCAGGAGCTAGAAAGATATCTTGAAAGTTATTTTCAAGACAGGGGCATTGCCAAAATATCCGACATGTACCTTACCAAAAACCCAGAGATCCAAAGAATAAAGGGAGAATATCATTCTGCCGGGAAGATACTGCCTCTTGGTGAAAAACTTCCTCAACTTGCAGAAGGTAAGACCATCTACATAATATTCAAAAGGGATGGGCTACTCCGTTTAATATATGAAACAGAGGTCCCTAACCTTAATGTAGACCCTGAATCAGATGAGATCCTTGTGACACACAGAAGTCTTGAACAAAAGCTTCTTGAGACTGGAGGCTACCAGGGGATACTTGTTCCTGGCGAAATAAAGACAGTGAATGGAAGGAATAAAGAGGACAACAACAGGTCCAACACTTTTCACAGCTCCCAGGACAACCTAGACCTAGGTATAATATATCTAAAAGATATTGGTCTCAATATAGAACCTAAAACAAAGTTCGGAAATTACGGTGATCCTGAATATGTTAAAAAAGTTAATACCATAACGCATGGTGAGAGTTTGGCCGTTGCCAAGGTTCTAGTCAAATACAGTGCTCCCAAATATCTTGGTACCCTTGATGAACTTAGGGAAGCCTATAAAAATTTAGCAGAGAGATTCCCTGACCCTGAGTCTCCTGGAGAAGCAGATGTCTCTGCCATGGGGGCTGCATATGGCAAAAAACTTGAAGCCGGAGTGGAAGATGAGCATCTGTACGCAGCGTGGAGTAACAGCAATATCATAGTAGCTAACGGGCTGTTAGCAATCTTTAACAATGAGATGTTTACCGCAGGGGAAAACGAGGGAGCTGGGCTAATTGCAATAAAAGAGCTTTGCTCTGTTTTTAATAAAGTAGCAGGATACAAAACTGAAGTTCAAAATGTTGAAGTCAAAAAGGACCTCTTTGATCCAAAGAACGGCGTGACCCAAAAAGATGTTAAACTGTTGATCGACGATAAATATATTGAACAATGGTATGCAGCGGCAACTAATCCAGAGTTAGGCAAGTCTGAACAGTTAAAAGAGCTGATGAGATTGCAACAAGTTCTAGAAGATCTTTCTTCTCTTGAGCTAAGCTCGCCACAGGCCACCGCGGTCGTTCGTACTCAGATGAATGTAGGTAAGGCGATAGTCCTTGTAAGCGCTCCACAGCCTGAACAAATTTCCGCCAAAGACAAGATCTGCGATAGGCTTAAAATAAACAGAGCATCAACAGATAAAGAAATAGATACTAAGGTCAGCGAGAGCATTCCAGATCTCTTCGCAAAAGGTGTACAAGGGCCAGACGAAATAAGCGCCTTTACGGATTACTACTCATACATCAAGGATAGAATGGTCAATATGAGCCCCTCTAATCCTCTATGGGGAGAACTGGACCAACAGATGGCGATGCTGGATATGTTCCTAAAATCGATGACAGGTTTTTCATGTTCAGAGACCCTAGGTCTGCTTACAAATAACAACTCCGCTATGAATGAGCTTCTAATGAAGTCCTCCTTGAAAGAAGGGATAGACATAAGAGCTAAGATCAAAGAAACAGAAGACGTAATGGATATTAAAAAGTCGCGATAAATTCCATCTCGACCGGAGCGTTCAGCGGTAAGGCAGATACTTCAACTGTGCTTCTTGCGGGAAGTACCTTTGATGCCGCAAAATATTCAGAGTAGACCTTGTTAAGTTCCGCAAATTGCTTTAGGTCCTTCATGAAGATGTTTGCTTTGACTATATTATCCCTGCTTAGTCCAGCCTCTTTTAGTATGTTGTCCAGATGTCTGAAGATCATAGCTGTGGCATCAGAGATGGGCTCTATTATCTTCTTTGTCTCTATGTCTATTGGAAGTGTTCCTGATATGAACATCATATTACCTGTCTTCACAGCCTGAGAATATGGGCCCACAGGAAGAGGCGCCTTATCTGTCCTTATTTCTTTTAAATTCATCACTTTATCCCCCTTGTTTTTTGTGTTACTTATACCACATGAATTTCAGTCTGGAACCGATACAGTATATTATATTTTTGATATTAATAAAGCTCGCGCTTATTACCATAGCCGCGGCCATGTTAGCCAATTTTGACTACTTTGCACATATACTGTTCTCAAAGAAAAAGACGCTAAAACAGCGATATATATTGAGCTCTATATTTTGTGGGAGCTTACTGGTTTGCGTAGTGTTAAGGTATAG
>JBAXXF010000265.1:0-2422 GCA_037128035.1 bacterium
GTGTTAGGATGAGCCCAGAAATAAAGAGAGTAAGACGAGTGGGTGAGGGGAGTCTGGAAGAATATTTGAAAACGATCAGTATTAAAAAAAGACGCTGGCAAACTGCTTCCTTAGAACTGACAAGATTGCTTGGCGTGGGAAGACATAGTGTCAGAACAATAGAGTGTTATGATATGTCCAATACATCTGGTCAATTCGCCGTTGGTGCAAAGGTCTATTTTTTAGACGGCAGTCCAGTAAAAGATAATTACAGAAAATATAAGATGAGGGGTAATTATAAAGGGGATGACCTAAAGGCAATGCAGGAGGTCTTTTCCAGAAGGCTCAAAAGGATAGAAGAAGAACCTCTGCCTGATCTGATAATTTTAGATGGTGGAAGGACGCAGTTAAACGCGGTGGCAACAGTCCTTAATTGCGCAGGTCTTGGCGATCATAAGATGATCTCTATAGCTAAGGACAAAACCATAACAAAAGGTCTTTCAAAGGATAAAATATATTCCATTATGGATGGAGAGGTGGTTACTTTTAAACCCAGCGATGAACTACTTAATTTCATAAAAATGATAAGGGATGAAGCCCATCGTTTTGTAATTGCCTACCACAGACATGTTAGGGAGCAGGGCTTTAGGGAATGAACAATCTTTGAGCAGCTGTTCTTTTCTGTATTGCCGCATCAAGAAAATTTATCCAATATTATTAATTAGTTAAACGGCGGCATTTTTTTTGCATAAACTACATACTTGTGGAGGGCCATGTTTATGAAAAAATGTTTAATATTCCTATTTTTGCTAGCGATATCCGCTACTGGCTATGCGCAGTCAGGAACGTACGTGTTCTCTAAAGACTCAATGCAGGGCGCTTTTCTTGAAGAGAACGCAGATTTTAATGCCGTAGTGGTAAAAGATGGAGTAATTCTTGGAACAAAGAGCATAGAGACTGACACTGATTCTGATTCTAAGGTAAGCACCTCTGCTGTTTTGATCTCTAAAGGTGCTACAATAACATATTTAGAAGATGATAAAGAAATGGGTTCTACATCTGTTTCTGATGATGGGAAAAAAATGACGGTAAAAGTGGTAGATGATGATAACCCTGGTATGAAATATGAAATGGTTTGGACGGTCGATAACTCAGAGGTCTATGCAAAAATGTCAATTACTGCCGACATGAAAAAAAATGGCAGCAAATATGCTGTTGATGGAGATGATTCCTTCTCGATAGATTGTAGCAATAATAAACTAACCGAGGACGAAAAAACAACAACCCTTACGAGGTCAGAAAACAACGGGACTATCACTCTTTTAGGTGTCGTAAAGGAATCATATAAAAGTGATGAGGCTAACGCTGTCGAACAGCAGATAAGCCTTGCTGTGAGCGCATCATTCAAGGCAACTGATGAAACTATAAAATTAAAGCTATCACTGCCTAAGACTAAACTAGAGTTAATGAACTAATAAAAAGAGCCTCGCTTTTCAGCGAGGCTCTTTTTAAACAAGTTATTTTAGGAAGGAGATATCTACACGGGTGCTCTAAGCCCTTGTATTCTAATTAAGGTTAAAATCCCTGGTCTGGAATCTTACGCCGCATTCGTTACATATTGCACTTTCTTTAACCCTTCTGTTGTCGTAATCAATAAAGTGGGTGAATTCAAGTTTGCTGCCGCAGATGGAGCAAGTGCATTCCTTTGTTATTATTTCCTGTTTTCTCTTCTGAACTGTAACTTCCTGCTTTGTATTCATGATCTTTGCCTCCCCTCTTTCGTTCCTCTTTCATCCCTTTGACAACGCGGGGAGCAAAAAAGGTTAAAATATTTTTTATAAAAGGTTGAATTTTCCATTCATAGGTAGTAAAAACCCTAAAGATATGAAGTATTCAGCGATTAAATGGATAGGGACAATAGTCGTAATAGCCTTGGGGCTTTATATAGCCATAACACTTACCTATAACTGGAAAGTTACAGAAGAGAAGGCATACAGGCTGAGTATACCTGAATATAGCTTTACACTTAAGGATGGACGTCAACTTAGAGTTTCTATGAGCATGATGTTCAAAAATAATAAAGATGCAGAAGATGCAGCAAAAAGAAGGGACGATATAACAGAGCTATTGGTAAGATTATTTAAAGATACCGAATACAATACTTTTGGTAGCGGTTATGATATAGAAGTGGCAAAAGCTAAGTTGTTGATAGAATTGAAGAAAACTGGCCTACCAGTTGAATATGTCTCTTTTGATACATTCCCTAGGATCTTCTAAAAATATCTAATTTTTTGGCACTGTTCTTGCTAAATACATCCCTATGACGTTAAAAATGGGTCTTTTTGGCAATATATCTAAACACTTGTATAAACTATTAGCAGTTTCCACTCTTTTGACTGTCTGCGCCTGCGGTGGTATTGGGTCTGATGGACAAGGCTCCTCC
>JBAXXF010000266.1:0-2420 GCA_037128035.1 bacterium
GGTAAATACGTTATTACCCCTCAGTACGGGGAGGCCTTTGATTTTACAGAAGGGCTTTCTATGGTCAGGGTTGGAAGCAAATGGGGTTTTGTCGACAAGACTGGTAAATACGCTATTACTCCAAAATATGACTGGGCATGGAACTTTAGTGAAGGACTTGCGGCCGTCTCTGTTTCTGGTAAATGGGGTTTTATAGACAAGACCGGTAAGTATATCGTTGAGCCTAAGTTCCACGCAACTAATGACTTTAGCCAGGGTTTTGCAGCGGTGGAAGTTGCAGGTAAATGGGGTTTCATAGACAAGACAGGAAAGATCATTGTAAAACCACAATTCGATACTGCTCTTGCTTTTGAGGATTGTTTACACACAGAACCGGACTCTAACGACGAGGTACCTGATACTGCTGATACTCCGGAAGAGACAGAAGAATAAGCTTGATGAGCATAAAAGGTCTCGTATATTTTTTATTCCTGTGTCAGGCAATATGCTTTAATGCATATGCAGAGGATTCGGAAAAATATGACGGTGACCCATCTGGCGATCAGTGTGTTAACAAAGAAGAACCCAAAAGCGATAATGCTAACAATAAAGTAGTTTACGACGATAATAACAGGATCTCAAAACATAGAGATCTATATGCCATTTTTGGTAATCCTGATGCTAAGATACAGATAAGCCTTAAGGTCCAACTAGTAAGCGACTGGAAACTCTACCTTGGTTACACGCAGCAGATGTTCTGGGAGCTTAATCAAAATTCTAAACCATTTAAGGATATAGATTTTAATCCTGAGTTGTTCTTTAGGCACAGCGTATCGAACGCTGGTTTTTTAAGGTCAGTAGACTTTGGTATCCTTGAACATAGATCAAACGGCAAAGGCGGAACTGATTCAAGGGCCTGGAGCAGAAGTTATGTCAAATTTAACACTGTAACTAAGTTTGGCGATTGGACATTTAATTGGGACACAAAGCTTTTTGCTATTTATAAGTTTGCAGTAGATGACCCAAACCAGGACATATATGATTATATGGGTTTTTGGGAAATGAGATTTGCACTGTTCAACTATTTTCATCCCGATGAATTTGTGGACAGAATGGAAATATATTTTGCATGGAACTCAGGTGGGCGATATTCACAAGTATTAAAAAATGGATCACAGGAAATAGGGATAAGATTCAGGCTTGGATGGACAAATTTCAACCCATCGATATTTTTCCAGGTATACCAAGGATACAATGAATGTATGTTGTCATATAATATAAGAGAAACTGCGTATAGGCTGGGCGTAGCATTTTAACCTGAAAAGGGGGATAGATGAAAAAGTTTTTTGAATTCAAAAAGAACAAAACATCATTTAGGAAAGAATTGCTTGCAGGCGTAACGACGTTCTTAACGATGTCTTACATCATTTTTGTTAACCCAGCGATCCTGTCTGCTGCTGGTGTACCTTTTGCGGCAGCTGCTACGTCTACTGCGATTGGTGCAGCACTTATGTGCATATGCATGGGGCTTGCAACTAATCGACCATTAGCCCTTGCATCAGGAATGGGGCTAAACGCTGTTTTAACATTTTCTGTAATAGGCATACAGCAGGCTCATGTTCCATGGCAGGTTGGCATGTCTGTGATATTCGTAGAAGGTATTATAATCCTTTTATTGGTAGTAACTGGTTTAAGAGAGGCTGTAATGAACGCTATACCTCTTAACTTAAAAAGAGCTATAGGCGTAGGCATCGGTCTCCTAATAACAGTCATAGGTCTCAATGAAGGTGGTATTATTCGTCCTGCTCCAGTAACTCTTGTAACATTAGGCGATCTTTCTCAACAGCATGTGTGGGTAGCTCTTATAGGCCTTTTTGCAATAGTGTTGTTCATGGTCCTTAAAGTAGCTGGCGATATCCTTTGGGGGATGTTGGTAGCAGCATTAGCAGCCGTACTGCTAGGCGTAGTAAAGATGCCTAATGGTTTTGTAGGTACATTGGATTTTAGCGGGTTCATGGCCCCTTTCCATATTGTTAACGGGAAATTTGCTCTCTTAGGTATTTTAACGCCAACACTCTTAGCCGCCGTCTTTTCAATAATGTTGACAGATTTTTTTGATACAATGGGAACAGTTGTCGCTGTTTCTGAACAAGCTGGTTTTTTAACAAAGAATGGTAAAGTCCCAGGTATAAGGAATATCCTTCTTGTTGACTCGATAGGTGCCGCTATAGGTGGGTTGTTCGGTGCAAGCTCTATAACAACTTACGTAGAATCTGCGGCAGGAGTTGCAGAAGGTGGAAGGACTGGGCTAACAGTAATTATAACAGGGATACTCTTCGCTGTAGCTGCGTTCTTTTCACCGCTAATACAGATGATAGGCGGAGGATATAGTATCCCTAATGCCAGTCAATACCAGTTATTAACCCATAGTGGTTTTCAGG